>DAOTAC010000106.1:0-7349 GCA_035382325.1 Bacillota bacterium
CCTTCTCCACTACATCCTGAGACCCTACTACAGTCACCTCATTGGCACGGGCCATAATCTTGCATCCGAGCATCCCTTCGACGAGTCGCAAGTTTTCGTCGCGGTTGCCGAAAAGCTCCGCAGCTTCCGTATTGCCCTCAGTACAGAATCGCGCCTCCACAACCGGATTGCTCAAATGAGACTGTTCCCTCCCGTTTTATCGAATTCGTCGAATGGGCTCGACGACCTACCTTAACTGCTGTACCTGCTGTACGCCTATTTCCTCTAGAGTTTCGATCACGATACGCACATCCACCGCGTCAGGCATCAGCGACTGATCTGATACTTCCTCACTGATCATGACGACTCTGGCCTCAGCCGGCACATCAGACATAGCGGTGGACAACGCACAGTCGCGAGCGGCGGCGTACGCTTGCTCGCGCGAGAGTTGAATCAGCTCAACGCTGAGCTCGTGCCGCCTAATTCTGATAACTTCGACAAGACTGCCACCGTCCCTGCCCGGGACTAGGGTCTTGGAAAACTGCTCAGTATCATATGCCTCGAATCTGCCCGTCCGCCCCAGGTGCAGCTCGGCTCCTGCGAGGCGGAGCACGTACTGGTCTGCCGTGCGCCCCGTCCTGAGCCGCTGCTCGATAGTGAGCGGAATGCGCGCCTGCCCGGCGCGCCATACACGTCCCTGCACCAGAGCACGGGCGTGGACAGGCCTATCGCCCGCGCCAGGCCCAGCCCTGCCGCGCACGATAATCTGGCCCCGGACCACAGTATCGCCCTCGCGGGCGACTGCATCGCCAGCTAGGAGTATCAACCTCGTTATGACCGCATCCGCAGAGGCAGCTATGTCGACAGGGCCTTCCGGGACCTCGGGTGCCACCTTAGGGACTACACGAACCGTGAGCATCGTTCCACGAAGCTCGACGCCCACCCATGCCAACTGCAGGAGTGAACGTGTGACCTCACGCCTGATCGCGTCGCAGTCTACTCGGTGTCGCATTGTCCATCGCCGCACGCCCATTCCCTGTAGTACCTGTAGGATCTGCGCGCGCTCGGGCGGCTCTGCGCCCACGACTTCGATGGTCCACAGAACCGAGGAAGACCCGTACAACACGGCAAGGAAAAGGACGGCGCCGAGGACCAGGAACCTCCTGCGAAGGAGGCGCGCCACGATAAACGCCGCTCCCACCCGCTCCTCGATCGCCGCCCGGCAACCAGAGGCCCTGAGCACCGGGCCCAGTCGCCTGAAACCATCGACGCTCGTTCTGACTAACATCATACCCGGGCCAAGCATCGTGACGTCCGCCAGCTCAATGCGGTAAGCCGCTGCCATGTTGACGAACCTTGCCGGCGCTCGACCTTCGATCCGAATTATAACATATCCGCGGAGCCAGTCCCACAATCCAGCCCCTGCCATTTCAGGGCGCCTCCTGACCAGCACTGCCAGCTGTGGCATTACCGACCCAACCTGAGAACTCTACCCGATCGAACCATCCGTCCGCGACAATCTGGTCGCGGCTGATCCCGCGGATGCGCAGACGCTTTCCGGTTATATCGATCTGCCCTGCAGGAGTATCTATCTGCAGATGACTCGGCGTATACTCCACCAAGCCTCGGTGGTTGTCGAGGACCAACCGGGCATTGCCCTCGAAGTTCATGCGCGGCATGTTGAGCGCAATATCCACAGGCACCCCGAGAGCATCGGATATCCGGCGGGCCCCCGGAATGCGGTGCGGACCGGCAGTGTCAGCGCCGTGTCGGCCCGGAACCCCTGACCGGCTCGCAGGCTCCGGTCGGCCCGCAGGCTCTGATCGGCCCGCTACGCTATCCCTAGACCGACTCGCGACGCCGCCTGACAGCTCCGCGCCGCCCAGCCGGCCCGCCCGCCGCCTCTTGTGGTGGCTCCGCATCCGCCCGTCCCCCCTCCCGCCGCACCCCCGCGCCCTCGCCAAACGGCGGTTGTCCGTTGGCGTTCCGCTTCGGGCTACCATCCCTGCGTCGTCATTGCACGCATTACTCACTCTCAAGATGTATGCCTCCACGCAGGTACGAATGACGGACGGCAGCCCCTGGTCGCCCCGGGCTCCCCGCCACAGAAAGCGCGGTCCGCCTCGGCCCACCCGGTGCACCAGCTGCCTCCCCAGAAACGGAGGGACCATTTTGACTACCGTCCTACGTGAGGCAACGAATCAGACTCCAGGTTCACGTTGGGCTGAGGCAACGGTAAATCGTCCGTCCCGGACGGCAGATATGTCGCGGACGTGTAGCCAGGACCGTAGGGAATCCGCGGACCTGTGCCCTGTGTGCTATGCATTACCCACGTCGATGGGGGAATTGAGCATCTGGCTCATGATCGACCAGGTCTGCGATATGTCTTCCAGGCGTTGCAGTCCGCGCGAGATCGTCTTAACGCCCGGCATCCCGTCATGCTTGCATACCAGATGTCCGCCGAGTTTCGCTGTGAGTCTGGCCGCTTCCTCCAGGGTGGGAGGCGTTCGGCGTCTCCATGGCTTGGTAAGTGAACCAGAGGACCTTCAGTGCGAAACAGGGTTTCTGCAGCTGAGACACCAAACTAGCCAGCTCGATCCATTTCGCAGTACCGTGTGGCGTCCGGCGCGACAGGCCCGAAGTCGCCCACTTTCGCGCTTGACTCATGCTCACGGTCTGTTGCTCCTCCATCGTCATATGCGTCGGGAACATGGTACGACATCATGGCTTTCACGTTCAACGGCACCGAGTGGGCGAACATGCTATTCGGGTCTGTACGCCCAGGAACGTCCATGGATGTGGGTAATGCACAGGCCCTGTGGGCCAGGATTTCCACGGAGCCTGGGTAAACGGACACAGGATGGCCCAAGAAGGTGTCCCGTAGGGCACAGGAACCAATACCTGGCGGTCCTGCTTGCCCTGGGGCCCGGCGTGCGGCGTCAAATTGCACCGATATCCCGCCGGTAGTGTGCGCCCTCGAACCCGATGCGCCCTACTACATCGTACGCGAGCTTCCGCGACTGGGCGGCACTCGAAGCTATGCCCACGACGCCAATCACCCTTCCGCCTGCCGACACTAGCTGACCATCGTCAAGCGCTGTGCCGGCGTGGAATGCCACGACTCCTTCAGGCAACGGGTCGGGGATGCTTACTGGGATCCCCGTCCTATGTGGACCGGGATACCCTGGGCTGGCCATCACCACGCACGTACTGTGCAGTCCGTCGGATGTCCCATTGAAGGCCCCGCCTGACCCGGCCACAGGGGCATGCTGAGCCGGGCCTGTGCCCGCACGCACACCCCGCAGCTGCCCGTGGCACGCGGCCTCCACCAAATCTAGCAGGTCCACATCGACCAAGGGCAGTACCGCTTGGGTTTCGGGATCGCCTAGCCTGCAGTTGAACTCGAGCACCTTGGGACCCTCCGAAGCGAGCAT
Organism: Bacillota bacterium; assembly: GCA_035382325.1. Lineage (GTDB taxonomy): Bacteria > Bacillota > DTU025 > DTU025 > DTU025 > UBA5389. The sequence continues at coordinate 3,414 of DAOTAC010000106.1, forward strand.
GAGGCCTGCGAATAGCGCTCCCACGAATGGAGTTCCTTCCACCGCCATTTGGTCAATGGCAGGCTTGAGGATCGTCCGCTCAATTTCGGCCAGCATCGCCCGGTCGGCCAGTATCGCGTCACGCGCGAGTTGTGCGGTGCCATTCGTCAACGTCACACCGAGGTCAGCCTGCGTCGCCTCATAAACCAGCGACGCGGGGGCGACGGCGCCCATTCCCCCGGTATTGGGGCCCTGATCCCCATCAAGCGCACGCTTGTGATCGCGCGCCGGAGGCAAGACCCATATGTCAGCGCCGTCCGACAAACACATTACGCTGGCCTCCGGCCCGACAAGCCTCTCCTCCACGAGTATCTTGCAGCCCCGCCCCGCGCCCATAGCGCCAAGCTCGTCCACTGCCCGCCCGGCCTCCTCCGGGCTATCGGCAACTACCACGCCCTTGCCCGCCGCGAGGCAGTCCAGCTTGACCACGACGCCGCCCGCCTCCTGCGCAATAGTCCGGGCAGCATCACGCGCGCGGCCAACATCTGTGAATGCCTCGCAGTGCGCAGTTGGTATTCCGGCTCGGGCCATGACGCCCTTGGCATAGTGCTTGGACGATTCGATCCGGGCCGCAGCTGCGCTCGGCCCGAATACCGTTACGCCTATGGCGCGCATGGCATCGGCGAGCCCGGCTGCCAGAGGCGCCTCAGGGCCTACCACGACCAGGCTGCACTCGGCCTCCCGGGCCAACCTGACCAGCCCGGCCACGTCGGTCGCCCCAACCGGCGCGCACGCGGCGAGTCGGCCGATTCCGGGGTTACCCGGAGCAGCGATAACCCGTCCTATCCTGGGGCTTCTTGCCAGTTTCCAGACTATCGCGTGTTCCCTGCCTCCCGACCCCACCACCAGCACATTCAGGCGAGAAGACGAATCAGGCGTTCTCATATGTACGCCTCCTCAGTGTCGGAAGTGCCGTCTGCCTGTGAAGACCATTGCGATCCCGTGCGCATCCGCGACCTGGACCGATTCCTTGTCTCGAAGGGATCCGCCAGGCTGGATTATGGCTGTCACGCCCGCTTTCGCCGCAACCTCGACGGTGTCGGGAAACGGGAAGAAAGCGTCTGAAGCCATCACTGATCCCTCTGCCCGCTGCCCTGCCTGTTCCATAGCTATCCTTGCAGAGCCCACCCGGTTCATCTGCCCTGCGCCCACACCCACGGTACCGTTTCCTCGCCACAGCACTATGGCGTTGGACTTCACATGGGCCACTGCCTTCCATGCGTTCGCCAGTTGAACCATCTCGCCTTCGTCCGGCGCGCGCCTGGTAACTACCGGTAATCCCCGCATGTCAAGGTGTCCAACCCTATCAGGCTCCTGCACCAAGAACCCGCCAGCGACAGACCGCACGTCCCACCCGGTTCCAGCCGTGATATCATCCACTGCCAGCTCTAGAAGACGCAGGTTTTTCTTGCCATGAAGCAGCTCCACGGCTTCCGGAACAAATCCCGGCGCTATTATTACCTCGAGGAATATCTCCGACATCAGCCGCGCAGTCTCCAGGTCCACAGGGCGATTGAAGGCTGCGATTCCGCCGAACGCGGATACTGGGTCGGAATCCAGCGCCGCCCGATATGCCTCCGCCACATTCGCGCCTACCCCTATGCCGCACGGGTTAGCGTGCTTGACGATGACCACTGCGGTCTCGTCGAACTCAGCCACCGCTCTGACAGCAGCGTCCGCGTCTCCGATGTTATTGAAGGACAGCTCCTTGCCACCCAGCTGTTTCGCTGCGGCCAGCCCCCACGAGCGCTCGCCCACACTGCGATAGAAAGCAGCCATCTGATGCGGGTTTTCGCCGTAGCGAAGGGTCTGGATCATTACGCCTCCCAGGGTAAACTCGCGCCCCAGACCCTGACCTGCCTCCCGCTCCCCGCCAGCCAATCCTGTCTGGCCTGCCTCTCGCCCCTCGTCCGCCTCACGCTGCTCACACTGCCTGGGCACGCCGGCCATGCTATCGGCGAAGTAACGGGCAATGGCAGCGTCATACGCCGCCGTATGCTGAAAAGCCGCCGCCGCCAGGCGCACTCGAGTACTTCCCGATACCGACCCGTTCTCTCTCAGCTCAGCGACGACAACGGGGTAATCTGCCGGATCGACGATGACCGCTACCCTCTCGAAGTTCTTTGCCGCCGCCCTTGCCATGGACGGACCGCCGATATCTATGTTCTCCACGATCTCCGCCTCGTCGGCCCCGCTATCCACCGTGTGCTGGAATGGGTAGAGGTTGACCGCGACTATGTCGATGGGAACCACATCGAGCTCCTCCAGAGCCTGCATATGCTCTGGAGTAGGCCTGGCCAGGATGCCGGCATGAACACGCGGATGCAAGGTCTTGACCCTACCGTCAAGCACTTCGGGAAAACCCGTCACCTGAGAAACGTCTGTTACACCCAGCCCCGCCCTACGCAGAGCCGAGGCGGTCCCGCCAGTTGAGATTATCTCGAAGCCCAGGTCCGCCAGGGCCCGCCCGAATTCAACCACGCCTTCCTTGTCGTACACACTCATGAGAGCTCTACGCCTGTTCCTGCCCACGGCGCGCACATCTCCCTTCGCCTATCTTCCTGCCTGTTTTCCCGCCCGTTTTGCCGCCCACCTGCTCGCCCACACGCGCGTTCACACGCTCGTTAGCATGCTCGTTAGCATGCTCGTTCATCTGCTGGCCCAGACGCCCTATGACGTCCACCAGCAATTCGTGCTCCTGCTCCAGGATCCTCGCCGACAGGCTGTCCACACTGTCGCCCGGCATCACTTCCACCACGCGCTGGTCGATGATGGCACCCGAGTCCATGCCGTAGTCTACATAATGCACAGTGCACCCTGAGAACCTCACTCCGTATTCCAGCGCTTGTCTTTGAGCCTCAAGCCCTGGAAAAGCCGGCAACAGAGACGGATGGATGTTGATCACACGGCCCGGAAACCGGTCCAGAAACGCCGGACCCAGCAACCTCATGAAACCTGCCAACACTACGAGGTCCGGCCGGGCCTTCTCGGCCGCCCCGGCCAAAGCCAGTTCGAACTCGGCCCGCGAGGAGTAGTCCCGTCGCCGCACAACAACCGCTGGAATCCCTACCTCCAGCGCCCGGGCCACGGCAGGCGCGTCGGCAGCGTCGGAAACCACGATCTCGGCGGACGCCTGCAGCCGTCCCGACCGGATGGCATCTATTATCGCCTGCAGATTCGAACCCCGGCCCGACACTAGCACTGCCAAGCGGATACTCACGATGTCACGCCCCCTCGAACAGCACTTTCCCATTGCCCGGGACTATATCGCCTATGACGTAGGCATTCTCCCCATTGGCCTGCAAGATCTCCACTGCCTGTTGCGCGTCGCCAGGCCGAACCACAACCATGAACCCTATGCCCATGTTAAACACCCGGCGCATCTCGCCAGCGTCCACGTTGCCGATCTCCTGAATCATCCGGAATATGGGATGCACCGGCCATTGGCCCCACTCTAGCCGCAGCGATACGCCTGTGGGCAACATTCGAGGCGGGTTCTCGACAAGCCCGCCTCCGGTGATGTGCGCCATTCCCAGCACACGCAGTTGCTCCATGAGTGCAAGCACCGGCCGCACATATATCCTGGTCGGCCTGAGCATCTCGTCGCCCAGCGTGCAGCCTGAGGCGAAGCCGATTGTGCCAGCGGATTCCGATCCTCGTCGCGTCCCCAGCCCATCGCAGCTTTGCCCCACGGTCAAGCCGCCCTGTTCCAACAGGGCCTTTCGGGCGAGAGAGTATCCGTTAGAATGCAGCCCGGACGAGGCCAGGCCGATCACCGCATCCCCGGGCCGGATATCTGAGCCGTCGACTACTTTCCGCCTGTCCACTGCTCCAACTGCGAACCCCGCGATGTCGTATTCTCCGTCCGGGTAGAATCCGGGCATCTCGGCGGTCTCC
>DAOTAC010000107.1:0-7313 GCA_035382325.1 Bacillota bacterium
CGCAAGCCGTATGAACCTGGCGAAGCGGTCTGCTCAGAGGAGATGCTATGGTGCGGGTCGTGTCGCCCATGCGCCGACGGCTACCCCAACCAATGCGAAGCCTTGCATGAACTCGGTTTCAGCTGCGACGGCGCATTCGCTGAGTACATCGTTGTGGATGCCAGATATCTATGGAGCATCGAGGAGCTTAAGGAGAAATACCCAGGCGACGACGCCTTTGTCGCGGGCGCGCTTGTGGAGCCCACGTCAGTTGCGTATACCGCAGTCATCGATACCGCAGGCGGGATTCGTCCTGGCGACAACGTGGTCGTTTGCGGAGGCGGTCCCATTGGGCTGGCTGCGGTCGCCGTACTTAAGCGTGCCGGAGCTGCTAAGGTCATCCTGTCGGAGCCTGCTCAGAACCGTGCCGAGCTTGGCCGCAAGATGGGCGCCGACTTCGTGATCAACCCACTCAAGGAGAACTTCGCCGAAGCGGTGCTCGAGATAACCCGGGGAGTAGGCGCCCGCCTGTTCCTTGAGGCAACAGGCCTGCCTGCAGCGGTTTGGCCAGGCATTGAGCAGGTCATCTGGGAAGGCAAGACCATAGATGCGGTAGTATCCATCGTAGCCCGAGCGGATGCGAAGATCCCGCTCACCGGAGAGATCTTCCAGGTGAGGCGTGCCCGGATAGCCGGGGCGCAGGGGCACTCCGGTCACGGTACTTTCCCCCGGGTCATTAGCTCTATCGCTGCCGGTATGGATGTCCTGCCGCTTGTGACCAAGAGGATCACTATGGACGAGGTGCCTGAGAACATCATCATGCTCCAGACCGACAGGAGCGAGTGCAAGATCACTTGCATGATGTAGTGCGGGAGGGGGACATATGCGCGATAAAACCATGCTGGCTGCGGTGTTTGAAGACCATGGCAAGCTCTCGGTGAAGGAAGTGCCGGTCCCAGCTATCCGGGAGCCGGATGAGGTCCTGCTCAGGGTGGATGCCGCCAGCATCTGCGGGACTGATGTTCACATCCTGGAGGTGCCGCCTGGCCACCCGGCAACCCCTGGGGCTATTCTTGGGCACGAATACACAGGGACTGTCCTTGAGATGGGCTCGGGCGTTCAGGGACTTAAGACCGGCGATAGCGTGGTGGTCGACCCCAACCTGACGTGCGCCAAGTGCCGGTACTGCCGCTCGGGGATGCCGAACATGTGTCAGAGCATGACGACGCTTGGCATCTTCACAAATGGAGGGTTCGCCAAGTACAACGTGGCACCGGCAAGCGCTCTGCACAAGATCTCGACGGACGTACCGCCGGATGTGGCGGCGCTTGCGGAGCCTCTTTCGTGCGTCGTGAACGGCACGCAGAAGGTGCGGGTGCAGCCGGGAGAGTCAGTGGCGGTGCTGGGCGCGGGCCCCATAGGTCTGCTGTTCACCCAGGTATTTGCGGCTGCAGGCGCTGGCCGGATAGTCGTTTCCGAGATCACGAAGGTCAGGGCCAGGGCGGCTGCAAAGAGCGGGGCGCATGTTGTGCTTGATCCGCGCGAGCCGGGGTTTGTGCAGCGCGTGCTGGACGAGACGGGGGGCGGCGCGGACGTGGTTGTTGACGCTGTGGGGACACTGCTTCCCACTGCGCTGGATCTGGTACGTAGAGGCGGGAAGGTGCTCTTGTTCGGCATGAACCAGCAGGCTACCCCGCCGGTGCCTCAGAACACGATCACGCGTTATGAGATATCCGTTCTCGGTACGTATATTGCGAAATACACATTTCCGCCTGCTATCCGCGTGCTTGAAAGCGGAGCCATCAACGCCGACGCGCTGATCACGCATCGTGTGAATATTGCCAATATCCAAGAAGGACTCGACGCAATGAGATATGGGGAGGCCGTTAAGGTCATAGTCAGTCCCGAGTAGCCTGCCCGGGTTGCCTGGCAGGGATCTCATAGACGCGAAATGCTGAAGGTGAAGGGGAGAGTCCAAATGAGCAAGTGGCAACTTCCGCCCCGAAAGGGGCACATGGATGAGCCTTCCGGGGTGTATCTGCAGAACATGACGATGAAGCAGATCCAGGAGCGGCTCACAAAAGACGACATTATAATCGTGCCGGTGGGGTCGACCGAAAACCATGGCCCGAATGCGTGCATAGGCGAAGATACATTCCTGGTTACGAGGATGGCAGAGGCCGTGGCGATCAGGACCGGGTGCACTGTTGCGCAGCCGGTGTGGTATGGGTCGCATCCATTCCATCACCTGGGGATGCCCGGCACAGTGGTCGTGCCCGAGGAGGTCTTCTGCGGCCTGCTCAAATCGATCATGGCAGGCCTGTGGAATATGGGCTTCCGCAAGATGATCCTCCTCAATGGGCATGGGCAGGAGTACGTAATCCCTACAGCCATTCATCAGTTCGGAAAGACGTACCAGGTGCCCGCGGTCATAATCAACCTCAACTGGTACCATGCGGTGCAGGACCACTTCAAGCTGAAGTCGGAGGGCGGAGTGTATGAGACCCCGTTCATACACGCCGACGAAGTGGAGACCTCCTGGTCGTTGGCGCTCTTCCCTGAGCTGATGGACCAGTCGGCTGCGGTCGACACGGTACCTCGCGGATACATGCCCGAAGGCCATGTCGACAAGGCAGGTTGCCTACTACATACACCGATCGCGTGGTATGGCCACATCGGATGCGGACCCGCGGAGTACGCAGCCACGCCTGAAGGGTGTGTGGGCAAGGCTACACTGGCCGATCCTGAGAAGGCGATGCCTGGGGTCGAGGCCGTGCTGGACTATATGGTGAAGCTGCACGACGACATCCTGGCCGTCTTCCCTGTCGGCCAGCTGCCTCCCATCGAAGATATGAGCCAGCGCAAGAGGGAGGACATCGAGGCGGTTCTCAGGGGACCTCTGGCCCCTGGAGGGAGAAGCATCTACACCCTAGTGTATCCGCCCGCTTGACGGGGGCTATGCGGAATGAAGATCAGCATTGTAGTAAACGCCACTCCCCGCGCTACGGGGCTCGCCGCCGATCTGCCGCTTGAGGACGCGGTGGCGCTTGCCGCCAAGGTAGGTTACGACGGGGTTGAGCTTGCCGTGGGCGACCCGCGCGACCTGGATGTCGGCACGGTCCGCCAAACGCTGAGCATGTATGGGATGGGCGTCCCGGCCATAGGAACCGGCGCTGCTTACCGGCAAGGGCTGAGCCTGGCTCACGCGGACGGGTCGCGGCGGGCGGGGGCGATTGAGCGGCTGAAGGATCATGTAGATGTCGGTGCCGAGCTCGGCGCGGCGGTGATCGTTGGCCTGATCCGGGGTAGAACCGCCGACGGTCTTCCTCCTCGCGAGGGTCTTGCACGGATAAGTGAAGGTCTTCAAGAAGTCGCAGGATACGCCGCCAGGCAAGGCGTTCGACTGTTTCTTGAGCCGATCAACAGGTACGAGACTGATCTGCTTAACACGGTCAGCGATGCGCTGACTACGGCACGCGAGGCCGGCGAGAATGTTGGCCTCCTAGTCGACACATTCCACATGAACATAGAGGATTCGTCAATAGCCAGGGCTATCAGGGATGCTGCGCCTCGGATCTGGCATGTTCATGTGGCCGACAGCAATAGGCGGGCGCCGGGCGCCGGGCATATCGACTTTGGCGAGGTGATCGAGGCCCTGAAGGATATCGGATACCAGGGCTACGTGTCTGGAGAGATGATCATGGAGCCGGACGCTCCGGCGGCATTCTCCGCGCTCTACTCTCATTTGGCGCCCATGATAGCGCGGTACATATGTGAGGCTGGAGCGGATCACAGCGGTGGGAGGTGAGCGATGAGATAGCTGTCCTTGGATGGCATTAAGCCACAGTCTACTGTCAGACCATTATGAGGAGGGGTACACATGAAGAGAGTCTTCGGATTGTGCCTGATTGCCTGCCTGGCGATTATACTAGCCGGCCCGAGCCCTGCGGCGAGCGGTGCCGATCAGATGACCTTCTATGTGATTGCGCACACAGGTCCTGGCGACCCGTTCTGGGCAGTGGTGCAGCGTGGCGTGCAGGATGCCGGCAAAGCCCTGGGCGTCAAGGCAGTTTTCCAGGGGCCGGCAGGCTACAACGTGCCTGAGCAGGTGAACATGTTCAATGCAGCAATGGCGGCTAAGGCAGACGGCATAGCTACCAGCATCAGCGATGCGCGGGCCTGGGCTGAGCCTATCCGCGAAGCTAGGAAGCGTGGCATTCCGGTGGTGGCTATCAACTGCCAAGAGCCTGAGGAGTTCAGGGGTACTATCCCGTACATGTCATACATAGGAATGGACGAATACGAGGCAGGCAAGACGGTGGCGCGCCGGATGCTCCCCAAGCTGAAACAGGGGGCGAAGGTCGTCGTGGCAATCCACCAGGCAGGGCATGTGGGCCTTGAGGCTAGGGCAAAAGGGATCGGAGAGGTGATAGCCAAGGATCTGGGCGGCAAGACCGACAAGCTCGACATAACCCAAGACGCCACACAGGCAATCGGGATTCTCAGGAGTTACCTCAAGGCGAATCCAGACACTGCGGCGATATTCACAGTGGGTCCGCTCGGCGCCATACCCGCCATCAAGATGATCAGAGACGATGGCCTTAAGGGCAAGGTCCTCATGGCCTCGTACGACCTGGAACCAGTTACCATCCAGGCCATTAAGGACGGGATCTGTGAGGGCACCATGGACCAACAGCAGTATCTCCAGGGCTACATGGCCGTAGTCGAGCTTTATCTGAATGCCAAGTTCCAGCTCGACCCGGCCGACTACGATACCGGACGCGGTTTCGTGACGCCGGAGAATGTCGACGCGGTGGCCGCGCTTGTCAAGGCGGGGTACAGATAGCCTGCGACCCGGGGCACGTCAGCGCGAATGAGCAGGCTGGGCTAGCCCCGACATGCAAGTCAGCACGAACAGCCGAAGGCGCGGGGATTCCCCCCGCGCCCGGCTGGATGAAGGGGTGGCGATTTGACCGATGAGGCCTCTTCTGAACCGCCGCGAAGTTGGTGTGGCAGTGGCGCTGGTTCTGGTGTTCATCGTGTTCTTCTCGATGAAACGTGAGTTCCTGAATGCAGGTACTCTGGGCGATATAGTGACCGTCGCTGCGGAGCTGGGCGTTGTGGCTATAGGTGTGAGCTTCTTGATGATCGCCGGTGAGATGGACCTATCTGTGGGTTCGAACTTCGCCCTGAGCGGGATGGTCCTTGCCATGTTGATCACTAAGTCCGGCTGGAATCCATGGGCTGCACTCCTTGCAGCGCTGGCCTGCGGCGCCGGTATCGGCGCGGTAAACGGGCTGGTTACGCTTTACGCCCGTATTCCATCATTCATTACGACTCTGGGCGCCATGATGTTCTGGAGAGGGATTGCGCTCTACCTGTCGCAGGGATGGCCGATCAGCATCTTCGAAGACGTGCCCCTGCTACGGTTGCTCGGCGGCGCCAGGGTCTTGTCTACGGCCCACATCTCTGCAGTATGGTGGTTTGTTATCGGCCTAGTTTTCTGTCTTGTACTAGAGAAGACAGCCTACGGGAACTGGGTGTTCGCGACGGGCGGCAAGAGAGCTGCTGCGCGTGCGCTAGGCGTGGCCGACACCAAAGTGAAGATGACCAACTTCATCATCACAGGCGTGCTAGCCGCCCTATCGGGTTGCCTGCAGCTGGGAAGAATGGGTTCCATGTCGCCGGTGTGGGGGCAGGAGTTGTCCCTCGAGGCGATTGCGGCTGCTGTGGTTGGCGGTAACTCGCTCTCGGGCGGAATCGGAACGATCTTCGGCGCGATGCTGGGCGCGGTCACGATGGCGTCCATCAGAATCGGGCTCGTAATGGTGGGAGCGCCTTCATACTGGTACATGTCATTCGTGGGGTTCATCGTAGTTGCAGCCGTCGCGCTCAATGTCAAACTCGGGGAGGTGATATCGTGGAGGAAGTGAGCTGCCGGGCCCGCCAGGACCCCCTCATGGAGGCGATTGGGCTATGTAAGCGGTTCGGACGCGTGGTCGCTCTCGAAGACGTGGACGTAACGATCCAAAGCGGCGAGGTAGTCGGACTTCTGGGCGATAATGGCGCCGGGAAGTCCACCCTAATAAAGATCCTCACGGGGGTATACCGGCCCGACGGGGGCGAGCTGAAGTTCGAGGGTAAGCCAGTGGATTTCGCATCTCCTAAAGATGCGAGGCGCCTCGGAATCGAGACCGTCTATCAGGACCTTGCTCTCATCGAGAACATGAGCATCGCCCGGAATTTCTTCCTTGGAGCCGAGCCCTCCCGGAGAATCGGAGGGTTCAACCTGCTGGACATGGCAGCGATGAGGCGCGTGACCGAGGAGGCACTTCGAGACATCGGCATCGCCGTAAGGTGCGCAACCGATGATGTATGCGTCCTGTCGGGCGGGGAGAGGCAGGCCATAGCCATCGGGCGAACGATGTACTTCGGAGGGAAGCTGCTGATCCTGGATGAACCCACTTCGGCTCTTTCAGTTCACGAGACCAATAAGGTGCTCGGCTACATCACAGAGGCCAGAAAACGCGGCCTGGCAGTGATATTCATCACCCACAACCTATATCACGTCTACCCCGTCGCCGATAGGTTCATAGTGCTCGAACACGGCCGCAAAGTCGCGGACCTGGCCAAGGATGAAGCAACCGTAGATGATCTTATCAGGATCGTCGCCTACGGCATAGAGGGCACGAGGCGAGATTAATGCATACGGCTGACGGGGCCAGTCCTATGGTAGTATTCATAGTACCGGCTCTTTTCGAATGTACTCTTGGGCTGACGCTTACTGTGCCCAGGGCATGGTCCTCAAACTGCGATAGTGCAGGGCCGGCAGTCGCAGGGTTGGGATGGGAATGGATGTGGGCAGACCGATGGCCAACGCGTTGTCGCAGGCGATTCGCTTCTTGTCTAGGCAACCCCGTGATTGGAAGGTTACAGCGTGCAGAGCGTCTGTAGACAAACTGCTCTATCAGATGGTTTTCCCGTACCTGAGTGTATACATAGCGCTTCTCGGGGCTACAGGAACACAGCTGGGTGTAGTCAACAGTGTCGGTATGGCTGCAGGCGCAGTGCTTGGGTTGGCGTCAGCGGCCGCTGCCAACCGGCTGGGAACCAAGCGAGTGTACGTGATCGGTGTGGCTCTGGTGGGGCTTTCGTATCTAGTTACTGGGTTGGCTAGTAGCTGGGTTGTTGCGCTCATGGGTACCATGATCTGGTGGTGCGGATCGACAGTATCCGGTCACACCTGTGGGATCGTGTGCGGGAGTTCGCTTTTGAACAAAGACAGGGCAACTGCGATGGGTTGTTGTGAGAGCCTTGCGCAGGGAGTGATGGGG
>DAOTAC010000108.1:0-7299 GCA_035382325.1 Bacillota bacterium
AGATCCACGCATGTTCAACACTGTCATGCCGTTTCCCACAGTGTCGGCTGATAGCCCCAGAGACTCGCCTGAGAAGTACTGGAGAGGCCCCGTATGGCTTGACCAGGCGTATTTCGCCGTGGAAGGCCTCGCGAGATATGGGTTCGTCGACGACGCTCGGCACATGGCCCGGAGACTGCTACACGCTGCCGAAGGTCTCGCAGGCAACGGTCCGATCAGGGAAAACTACAACCCCGAAACAGGCGCCGGACTTAACGCGGCCAACTTCAGCTGGTCCGCCGCATGCTTCTATCTCCTGATCACCGAGTGCATAGGTCGAAAGTGATACCTGTTGGAGGTTGCTCGCAGTCGTCTACTCCCACTTGAACAGCCTCACAGAGAGCACAAAGAACAGAAGTATCCATCCTGCCATGGCAGCGAAGTCTACCCACAGAGGGAGCATGGGAGGCACTCTGGAGATGGTCTGCCTTAGCGCGTCGGCCACGTAAGTCAGAGGAATCGCCCGCACCACTGCACGCACGCCAGACGGCAGCATCGCCGCCGGCAGGAGAGTGCTCGACAGAAACATCATCCCCATCTGCACAGGTTGCGCAATAACGGGGGCCGCCTCTTGGCTTCGGGCAAGCCCGGCAAGTACATATCCCAGTGTCACAAAGACCAGGGCGCCCATGACTGTCGCACCCAACAAAAGCAACCAGCTTCCCTGCACACGAACTCCGAATCCGATTCTCCCCGCAATCAGGAAGACCGCTGCTTGAAACAGGCCCACAGTCACGCGGAATAGGACCTGGCCCCATAGCATTGATTGCCGAGACAGAGGAGTCACGGCCATCCGCCTGAAGATCTTCTGTTCTCGCTGCTCTACGAGGGGTTGAGCAGTGGCGAACACTCCCAACCACATCAATGAGATACCCAGCATATTAGGGAGATAGTAGTCGATCGTGAAAAGATCCTGGTTGCCCATGATGAGGCTGAGAAAGATCGCCAGCAGCAGCGGCATGATGACTGTGAAGGCCAACACCGCCGGATTCCTGGCGTATTCCCTGAAGTTCGCCCGGTAGATCGCCCACACTGCCTTCATTGCCGCATCGACCTCCCCGTGATCTTGAGAAACACGTCTTCAAGCGTGGCCTGACGCACAACCATGTGCCTAAGGCTATGCGAAGCAGCACCAAGCAGGGACGCCATTGTGGCCGGAACGTCAGACGAGTATAGCGTCACCTTTCCCCCGTCAACAACGACATTCGCCACTCCCGGCAGAGACCGCAGATCATGTGCATCGACCTCTGCACCGGGGGGCGCCTCGAACTCTATCGCTATGTGCTTGAAATGCTTATTGATCAGCGCTGCCGGAGAATCCACAATCTTGCCTCGGTCGACTATGGCGACCCTATCGCACAGCTGCTCTGCCTCCTCCATGTAGTGAGTCGTAAGCAGCACTGTTGTGCCCGAAGCCTTCAGAGAGAGGATCATATCCCACAATGCGCGGCGAGCTTGTGGGTCCAGGCCGGTGGTGGGTTCGTCCAGGAAGACTACGTGAGGCCGGTTCACAAGCGCAATGGCGATCGCGAGGCGCTGTCGCTGCCCGCCGGACAAGTTCTTTACTAGTGCCCCCGCTTTCTCACGCAGGCCTACCATGTCTATCAGTTCGTCCAACGGGGCTGCCTCGGGGTAGAAGTCCGAAAACAACTGGATCGTCTCGCGCACGGTATGCGTTGGGTACATCCCGGTTGTCTGAAGCTGCGCACCTATCGCACAAGCGATCGTCCTGTGATTCTCTGCATGCGTCATCCCGAGTACACGCACGTCCCCCGAATCTGCAGTACGAAGACCAAGCAGGATTTCGATGGTAGTGGTCTTGCCTGCCCCATTCGGCCCCAGCATGCCAAAGACCTCGCCGCGCGATACGCCGAAGGAGATTCCGTCCACTGCCCGTACGTCACCGTAACGCTTCGTCAAGTCCTTTACCCAGACCGCCCAGTTCAGCGAGTCCAACACGCCACCTCCCTCTCCCATATTCACTGTCAATTGTGATTCGATGAACTGCTAGGGCATCCCTTCTTTGCTTGTCAACCGCTCCGGCGTGACCCGCTTCTCCGAAATCAACTATGATGTTGACATCATGAATGATATGCTTTATGATATTGATGCTGAGGTTAATAATCTTGAGTTCACACGCGATGCCAGTTCCATAACACCAACTAGGAGGGGTGGGCCATGATCATCATCATGGGAAGCGTGAAGATAGAGGTCAGCCGGGTACGGGATCACATGTGGGGCGATGGCGCGCAGCGCACCCATGAACAGAACACCCTGGAGCGGGCAATCCGGGAGGCGCGGCTTGCCCAAGAGGTCACGGCCGCCTCGTACCTTAGTGGGCTGCTGAGGTAGGGCGAATAACCCCCGAAGGCATCATGGGCGGGCCTCGGTTGCCCGCCCCGGCTCATTCCGAGGTTTCTTGCCTGTAGCAGCATGCCTGCACGATTCCCGAATACACTTTAGCAGACAGGCAATACACTGCAAGGCAGGTGACCACCAGTGTACAGTCGCGCGCTGGCACTGATCTTTGCCCTCAGCCTTGTCATCGGCATATCGGGCTGTAACGGCGAATCCGCCTCTGTCCACGGGGTTGTCGAGGGTCTAGTCACAGACCAAGTATCCGGACGCCCCGTAAGAGATGTCTGGGTGACGACAGGATCTATAGTAGCCTGGACAGACGCTTTGGGCGCGTACTGGCTATCACTCCCGCAAGGGACACAGTCAATCTGCTTTCAACGTGCTGGCTATGCCCGAAAGACCCTACCCGTCACGGTGGTCGGAAGATCAACCGTTCAGACCAACTTGGAGATGAACCCGATTCTGCCAGCCGGACCAGTGGAAATATCGCTTACATGGGGCGCGTCCCCAGTAGATCTCGATGCTCACCTCTGGACTTCCGGAGGCTACCGCATCAACCATAGCTGCGGCGGATCACTCACCTCTCCACCATGGGCCAAGCTCGACTACGACTATTTCGCCGGGCACGGGAGAGAGACAATAACGATTGCCGATTTTGCTCCCGACACCTATCACTACTCCATACATAACTGTAGCCGCACACCCGCCATCGCAGGCAGCGGCGCTCAGGTAGACGTGTACTCGCAATCGCAGCTACTATACACCTTCATCGTTCCGCACACCGGACCCGCCGACTACCTCGTATGGGACGTGTTCGAGATTGACGGCGCCACCCGAGAAATGGCGAGGCTGGACACGCTCCGGGAGTGCCCAAACTGGACACTCGAACAGATCGGCCCTGTTGACAAGCCCGAAGCCCTAAACTCGGCAGGCTTCAGGCCGGTGGATGAATCGCCGACAGAGCAGTAGACCACACCGGCTCGACAGTGTCAGCCAAATCCTGGCGCAGGAGTCCCCTTGCCGTCCCGCCGTTTTCGCTCGGAGAGGGCATCCGCCTTCTCCCAACATGCACCCGGGATCATACCCCTCTCGACAAGGCAGCGCGAATCAGCGTCTGTATGCGAGGGAGCATGCCCGACACGGAAGCCGCAGTATATACAAGAAGCATCGCCATCGCGATGTTGAAAGGCCTTCCGTACCTGCCCAGCAACCGCTGTATACCTGTACCGAACATGGCCCAGCAAGATGTGGAGGCAAGAGAGATGGATCCCAAAAAGGCTGAGAAGAAGAGCAGAGCTACCGGAGAGTGGTAGTACGGCGTTATGAACGTAGCAGTAACCGTAAGTCCGTACAGGATGGCCTTGGGATTGATGAACTGCAGTACTACGCCTGCGGGAAAGGAGGTAAGGTGTGCGTCGTCGTTTGTCGCATCCACCTTGCTCATGAGCACGCGTGCCGCTAGATAGAGCATGTACGCCCCGCCGACGGTCTCGGCGATAGGCTTCATCTTGGGTACTACGGTGAATAGGAACAGGTTCAGGTAGCTTGAGACTATCATCACTAGACCGAATCCGACGGCTACGCCCAGGCGAAACGGCAACGTGCGGGCGAATCCATACTTGCTGCCCATCACCAAGGACATGATGTTATTGGGTCCTGGTGTAAAGGTGACTATCAGAACATACGACAGAAACGGAATGACATTCGGCATTTGGCGCACCTCAGGCTTCCACAACGCTTTACTGACCTCGTGCCCCGCGGCGTAAATGGGACCATGCTGCTGGGACCATACTGCGTAGGCATGACATGTGTATTTCAATGTGATGCGCCGATTCCCTCTTTGCAGTGCAGGAACGTTTCATGCTGTCACGAATACTGACCTATCCACCAGACTCATGTCAACACGCTTAGGAGGCCACCCGATGAACGCGTCTCGAATCGTCACCCTCCAACGTGCACTTCGCGACCAAGGTCTGGCATGCGCCTTCCTCGTTCCAGGCCCTAATCTCAAGTACCTCACCGGTCTTCAGCTCGAGGCTTTCGAACGCGTGATCCTTGGCATCGTGCCACCCTACGGCGATCCTGCGTTCATCGTGCCGCAACTGGAGGCAGACAAAGTCCGCGGTCATGTGGGCACCCACTTACATTGCGACACCGTCTTTCCATACACAGACGACGCCGGACCTCTTGACGCACTGCGTCAGGCCCTTCGTACCCTTGGCCTCGGCCCCGACCGTGGCCCCGCGGCGGTGGGGGCTGAGTTTCTCCATATGCGCCTACTCGAGCGCCAGGTCATCGAACAAGCCAGCGGGCATATCGAGTCCTGTCACTCCATGCAGTTTCGGGATCTCGGGCCGATAACGGCCCGCATGCGCTCGGTGAAAGACCCAGATGAGCTCGCCGCTCTCAAACGGGCGGCTCGGATCGTGGATGCCGGCATCGCCGCCGCCGCGTCCGCAATTGCCCCAGGCGTCACAGAGCGCGAAGTCGCAGCGGCAGCTGAACGCGCTATGGCTGCGGCCGGCGCAGACAGCATCCCGTTCAACGCCGTGCTGGCCGGGCCCAACTCCGCACTCCCGCATGGCCAGACCAGCGACTACGCGATGCGCGACGGCGACATGGTGATCTGCGATATCGGGGCCACATACCGCGGGTACAATGGCGACATCACCCGCACCTTCGCCGTGGGAAAGCCCACGTCCCAGATGGCCCGGATTCACAGCATTGTCTACGATGCTAATCGCGCAGCCTGCCAAGCCGCCCGCCCCAAAGTCACCGGGGAGCAGCTTGACTGGATAGCCCGGGACGTAATAACCCGCGCCGGTTTCGGAGGGTATTTCACCCACCGCACCGGACACGGGCTAGGTTTAGAGATTCACGAGGAGCCGTATATCGTGCAAGGCGCCACAGAGCCACTCAAAGCGGGCATGGTATTCACTATCGAACCAGGCATCTACATCCCTGGCGTCGGCGGAGTCCGCATAGAAGATGATCTGGCACTCACTGACGATGGCTGTATGGTACTCACTGCGTCTCCGCGAGAACTGGCCTAACCTGATTCAGTCTACATATCCCGAGAACACAGCCCACTCCAACATCAACGACAGCTGGGGTAGGGTGATCTCGGCTTTGATGGCCATCTCAATAAGCACCTTGTCCTGCCACTCCGTACGCATGCCGGCAGTTAGAGTCGTGCCGGGGGTCGGGTACACTGATTGCATGACTGCCGTGACGCGCGCTGCTGTCACCTGGAGGCCAAATGACTTGAGCTGCTTGTCACTGACATCATCTACTGATACCTTATGCCCCTTGATCATCTTGACATCCTGGATGGGCAACCAGTAGCGCTGACCGCTGGGGCCATAAACCCACACAGCCTTGCCCTTATGCTCCGCAGCGGCGAATGTGACCCCTTCCGGCAGGTTCATCACAACCAACCCGCTTTCAGTCCTGAGCTGGGTCGGCCGCTTGGTCACCGCTGCATCTATCTTTCGCTCCTTGGGCGGTTTAGGCGCCTTAACCTTGGCAGGTTTCTTGGCATCGGCTACAGTCGAACCCGCAGAGCACACCATCGCCATAGCCAGCAGCGCTATCAGCATATGTACAAATGCCCGTCTCTTTGTCAACCAGATTCACTCCCTAGCTGCAATGATTGAACCATCTCTACTACAGACGGGCGATGACCCGGCAGTGTTCCACAAGTTGCGTGTACCAGCGCATTTGCGTTCTACTCCCCCACGCGCCGACCCAGGTGCCGCAAGAGGCGCTCGGGGTAGTTGGTAATGATCCCGTCTACCCCAGCCTGTATTAGGTGTGTGAACACCCAATCGTCATCGGCAGTCCATGCAAACACATCGATACCACTGCTGTTGAGTACCTTGACGAGCTCAGCCGAGACTGCTCCCACATTCATCCCTGCGAAACTCGCGCCTACCTCAAGCACCTGCTCGACTATGCGTCGGCCTCGGCCTGCCGGGTCCAGAACCCACGTATCCCGGTAGAGTATGCCCGCCGGAGTCTCGGGCAACAGCCCGCGCATGATCCGCACTGACTCGGCGTCGAAGGACTGCAGCATTACGCGGCCTTCCATGCCGGCCTCGTGAATCACCTGCGCCACTCTCTCCTCGATGCCCCGTGCCTTCAGTTCGATGAGAAACAGTGCCCTCTCTTTGAAGGCGGCAAGAACCTCATCCAGAGTAGGCATGCGCTCTCCGGCAAACCCGGAGTCCTTCCATACGCCCACATCCAACGCCTTGAGCTGCACGAGTGTGAGATTTGCGACCGCACCCTGACAATTGCCCTTAGCTGTTCGAGACGTCGAAGCGTCGTGAATCACAATGAGGTAGCCATCCTTGCTGCCATGGACATCCAATTCGATCATGTCGGCGCCAAACCTGATAGCCTGCTCAAAAGAGGCCATGGTGTTCTCAGGCGCAACTCCCGACGCCCCCCGGTGCGCGATCACTAGCGGGCGGGCTGCCCCCACGACATGCGTAATCGCCTTACCAGCGTGCACCGGCGCGGTCGCGCAGAGCGCGGCCACCATCAGAAGCCCCGTAACCAGTCTACACACACGAAACACACACCCGCGCATGCCTACTCCCCCTTGACCGCAAAATCGCCCTGTGCCTTATAGGATCATTGGGTACGTATGCCACCTGTTTCCGCTGTGACCAGATTGTACTACGAGCGTCAGTCGACAACAATACAGGGAGTGCTCAGTTGTCGCAGATGTGTGCCAAGGACGAGTACTGCTGGGAAGACCTGTCCCTGGGCGAGGCCGAAGTCACGCAAGCCCTCGCCGGCCTGCGCGCCTCGCAACCGGGTAGACCGATACGGGGCATCGCACAGCCGGGACATGCTCCCGAGCCAGCCGAAGAAGAAGTTGTCGACCCCGACAAC
>DAOTAC010000109.1:0-7286 GCA_035382325.1 Bacillota bacterium
ACAGACCATATTGTCGCCCCCGGCATGCTCTGTGAAGGCAAAGCCGCCGCCATCATCGACGGATCCTGGGCTCTCGGTGCCATACAGCAGGCGGGCATCGATTACGGCGTCGCCCCCATTCCCAGACTCGACAACGGCAAGTATCCGGCCCCATTCGTCAGTCTCAAATGGTGGCATGTCAGTTCCTACAGCAAGCGCAAGACGGAGGCCGTCAAGCTCATCGCCGCTCTGACCACCAAGGATGCAATGTACAAGTCCTTCAAGAACGCTGAAGGCATACCCCCGCGCCTTGATGTGCTCGACATGCCCGACGTCAAGAACAAACCCGAAGTCGCCGGCTACGGCGCCCAGGCCAACTACGGATCGATTCTCCCGGACATACCGGAGATGAACGTCGTGTGGGTCCCCATGAATAGCGCCATCGAGATCGCCCTACGCGGCGACCGCACAGTCGAGGATGCGCTGGCCGATGCCGTGAAGGTGATCAAGCAGAGCATTGCAGAGTTGAAGTAACTGAAGGGCGCTCGTACAGATACGCCGGCCCGCTACGAATGGGGCGGGCCGGCGTCACAGGGCAATGCCGCAGGGCAACGCACAAGGCAATACACAGAGCAATGCCATCAGCCCAGGTTGTTTTCGAATTACTCTCGAATTGTAATGTTCTTGTTATTGCAGCAGGCGCCGGGCTGTGCTAGATTGAGAGCAGTACATTTCACCAAATAAACGAGTCCCGTGAGACTCGATTTGAGGAGGCGTATCAGTTGAACACCAGCAGAAAAGTGCTGCTTTCGCTGCAGCACACCATCGCAATGTTCGGCGCAACAGTCCTGGTTCCCTACCTCACCGGCCTCAACCCCAGCACCGCCCTGCTCACTGCAGGACTTGGAACTCTCCTCTTCCACTTAATAACCGGCGGCACAGTCCCTATCTTCCTCGGATCATCTTTCGCGTTCATCGGAGTGATCCAGATCGTATCCAAAGAGTTCGGAATGCAATACGCACTGGGCGGCATCGTAGCCGCAGGTCTGGTCTACGTGGCAGTAGCTGTTGTTGTCAGATTTCTCGGGTACGGCTTCTTCCAGACCCTTTTCCCGCCCGTGGTCACAGGCAGTGTGATCATGGTTATCGGCCTGACCCTATCACCTGTCGCCATAGACATGGCCAGCAGCAATTGGCCCATCGCCCTGGCGGTCTTCTTCATTGCCGCCATGTCGTCGCTGGCGTTCCGCGGCTTCCTGCAGATGTTGCCCATACTGATCGCTGTAACTGCTGGTTACCTGATATCGATCGCCGCAGGTATCGTCGACTTCACGGCCGTATCTGAAGCGGCCTGGGTCGGCCTTCCGCAGCTCACCTTTCCCGCCTTTCGCTGGGAGGCAATTGCCGTCATCGCGCCCGTAGCGGTCGTAACCCTCATCGAGCACTGGGGCGACATCAACGCCAACGGCGCCGTCGTAGGTCGCGACTTCGTCAAAAGCCCCGGCCTGTGGCGCACCATCCTCGGAGACGGCCTGGCCACGACGCTCGCCGGCCTGCTTGGCGGACCCGCCAATACCACCTACAGCGAAAACACAGCCACCCTCAGCTTGACCGGCGTATACGACCCGGCCATCCTGCGCGGGGCTGCATTCTTCGCTCTTGGTTTGGCCTTCTTCGGCAAAGTAGGCGGCGTGATCAGGAGCATTCCCACGCCTGTTATGGGCGGCATCAGCATCTTGCTGTTCGGCATGATCGCCTCGGTGGGCATTTCCACGCTGTTCTCCGGCGCCGACATGAACTCCACCCGCAACCGAATCATCGCAGCGGCAGTTCTGGTGTTCGGCTTGTCCACAGTAGTGGTCCCGCTTGGGCCCTTCAAGTTCGCCGGCATGAGCCTGGCAACGGTGATTGGATCTCTGCTCAATCAGGTCTTGCCCAAGGACAAGCCCGAGAGCAAGGCCGCTGAGGGCAAGTAGGTTTCGCAGAGTCGTGATAGACTGAGAGCCCATGTAGGCAGGCATGCAGGATGGACATGAACGATGGACACAATACATCGCAACACGGGGCCGGCGTGCAGCGGAGCATGCCAGGCCCCGTGTCCTTGCAGTACTAGTAAGCATCGCGAAGTGGAAATCCGAGCAGGCGTTGCCAGGCAGAGTGACGGCGAGAAGGACATCGTCGCGAAACGACCTTTGAGCTGGTTATGCTGCGGCGGGCCTGTCGCCAACAAACGGCCGCAAGGGGAAGGATCTGGGGCCCTAAAAGCAACGATCGCTACACGCACTGCCCGGCGGCGCGTTTCACGTCCGCCCGCATCCGCATCATGGCCCTGGTGTGTAGTTGCGACACTCTGGATTCCGACACACCAAGTACACTGGCTATCTCCTTGATAGTCAGTTCGTCATAGTAGTACATTGAGATGACCATACGCTCACGTTCAGGCAACGCGTCTATGGCGTCGGCAAGCGCCGACTTGAGTTCGTCGACTTCCATCACGAGTTCGGGGTCAGGACTGGTGTCGTCAGATATGAAGTCAATAAGCGTTGCGGTATTGTGCGCCTCGTCCACTGTGATCAGTTCGTCCAGCGAAAGATAAGTCGCTTTGCTGATCTCCCAGGTCCACCTGTCGAAAGTCTCGATGTCGATGCCGAGTTCCTCAGCTATGTCTTGGTCGGTCGCCGATCTATCCAGGCGAGCTTCAGCCCTTCCAATGGCCTGCTGGACCTGCCGCGCTTTCTGCCTGACGGAACGCGGTACCCAGTCCATGCTCCTCAGGTGATCAATGATGGCGCCCCTAATCCGCGTCATCGCGTATGTCTCGAACCTCACGCCCCGCGACAAGTCAAACCGCTCCACCGCGTCCATCAACCCCATGACTCCGTAGCCCAGCAGGTCATCGTAGTCGACACCGGGGATTGTAGCCTGAGGCATGCGCCCGACGATGTATTTCACAAGATCCAGGTAGTTCAGGATTAGCTGCTCCCTGACCTCCCTGTTCCTCGTGGAGTAGTATTCGGCCCACAGAGCAGTCACGTTCTCACGTGCACTAACGCTATCCATCAATCATCACTCCGGTGAGCTGATTTCCTTATCAGCTCTCTTTGCCTGTCAAAGACAAAACGGATTATGACTCTGCGCTCGCTCTCGGAGATCTCTATGAACTTAACGCCCACATTGACGCCGTCGGTCGGGCCCTCATCCGGCTTTTCCAGCCGCACGACTTGCCCCATGACCTTGACTGTGCTTCCATCCTGGCCTATGGGCATGGCAACCCGGATTCGCCGCCGCGCCAAAAGCCACGCAGGCACGTCCTTGTTCCATATGAACAGGCCTATGCCTCCGCCGCTAATGTCGCTCGCCACCACGGTCACCCATTCATCGGCCGACGCGTCCTGTGTCGCCGGGTTACACGCGATTTGGGCGTCAAACATTACCGGAACCCTGACGAATTCTCTCCTCTGTTCGCGGCGGATGAACTCCGGATCCGAGATCAGCAGCAGTTTCACCCGGTCATGCTTCTCGCCGATCACAGTCGCGCCGAAGAAGTAGACGGCGCCCTTCCACATCATTGACACTTCCAGCTCGTCCTGAGCTCTGACCATCGACCGATAGTCATCAGTGTAGGGCGCGTAGATCCAGTAACCCGAATCCGCCTTTCCTTCGATCTTCGTCGCGAAACTTGGAAAGTCGTCTTTGGCTGCCAACCTCACCCGGATTTGACCGCCCGGCTCAAATAGCGGAAGCTGCATCGCTCAATCCTCACAGCAAGTAGTCCGACGCCGGCGCCCTGAGTAACCGCCGGATGAACAATGCCACGCCTGGCTCGTATCCCCTGGGCGTCGGCAAACCCCTCAAGTCACCGGCAATGGAAGAGATAGCAGCAGAGGCCGGTGAATGAGGGTATGCAATCACGAAGGGCTGCCTCTTGCGCACTGCCTTCACTACCGACTGATCGTAGGGCACGTAACCGAGCGGATCAACACTGAAACTCAGGAACCTCCGCGACAACAGATTCAGCTGTTCCACTACGTTCTCAGCCTCTTGTCGACTAGGCGCGCAGTTCACCACAACCCGCACGGCAGCATCCGGGTTTGAGCGAGAGATCAGTTTGATCATGGCATAAGCGTCGGTCATCGCAGTCGGCTCAGGCATGGTCAGGAGAATCACCTCCTGTGCCGCCAGCACAAAATCGAGCACGTTCCGCGACACACCGGCTCCCGTATCTACAAGCAGCAGGTCGCGATCGCGAACGGCATCCGACAATGACTCGATCAGCTTGTGGCGTGCGGTCTCCTTCATATCGGCGATATCGCGGAGGCCACTGGCGCCCGGTATGACCTCGATACCGCGAGGCCCGGGAAGCACAATGTCCGCAATCGACAGCGTTCCGTTTATCACGTGATGCAGGTTGTGCCTCACGGTCATCCCCAGCAGCACGTCAACATTGGCCAAGCCCAGGTCGGCATCGAGTATCGTAACGCGCGTGCCCGCGTCGGCCAGTGCCATAGCCAGATTCACCACGAAATTGGTCTTTCCGACCCCGCCCTTGCCCGAAGTCACAGCCACAATCCGTACAGCGTCAGGCTGGCCGCTCCGCGTAGTCTGCCGGCAGACAGTATCATCCTGCCCCCTGAACTGGCGGACAAGCCCTCTTAGCTCAGCAGCCTGATCAGACATGTGCTACTCCCTCCTGTACCCCTCCTTAGGTCGGCGACTTCCACTACAGCCCTCCGGCTATCCGCCATTTTGCCAGGACCATCCTGGCCACTTGGGACTGAGTAGCGGTGTCGATGTCCTCGGGCACACTTTGCCCATTGGTGAAATACGAGAACGGTTTGGCGCACTTGGCGTGGACATTGAAAATGGCGCCAAACGTCATGCTCTCATCCATCTTGGTGAGTATGACACGGTCAAACCCGACCGCCGCGAACCTGTCCACAAGGTTATCGAGATCGCGCCGCCGAGTAGTGGACGAGAGCACCAGATGGATCTCTTCAGGCATTGCTGCGTCGATCATGTTCCTGAGCTCGTACATCCTGGCCGGATTATTGGGGCTCCGGCCCGCCGTGTCAATCAACACTAGTTCGTAGTCGGCCAAACCTGCCAGGACCTCTTCCATATCTTTAGGGCTATGGACCACCTCGCATGGAATGCCGATTATCTCAGCGTAGCTCCGTATCTGCTCTATTGCCGCAATTCGGTAAGTGTCGGCCGTCACCAGCGCTACACGGGCCTTCGCAAACAGAGCAAATCCCGCCGCTATCTTGGCTATCGTGGTGGTTTTGCCGACTCCCGTCGGCCCGATGAAGGCCACGACCTTCCTGCGGTCGCGCACGATCTGTATAGGCCCCGACGTCCGTACCAGCCCGGCGGCGTGCTCGCTTGCCCATTCCCTGAACTGCTCCGTTTCGAGCTGCGGCGCATCAGCCATACCCAGCTGGTGCACAACGGCGAATGCCACATCCTCAGCTACGTCCTCATCCACTAGGTGCGCATAAAGGTCTGCCATCTCAGGGGATAAGCCTGCAGCCCTGGCCCTTACCGCCGCCTCCCGCTCCAGCACCTTGAGCGTGGCCAGCGGCCCGGACGGACTGATCGCAGGCGCCAGCGGCACTTCAGGCATCCTGGGCGGCGTCACTACCTGCATCGTCGGCCCCGTCATCGTCTGCGCCGACGCCTGCAATGCCGGTTCGGTCGCCTCGGCCTGCGCCTCGTCTGCGGTCTCTGCCTTCGCCCGCGCGGTCAAAGGCGACGGGACCCATGTAACAGCCGTAAAGCCGCTGGCGCCATCGCCATCACGACCGCCACCGTCATCCCCATCTGCGGCCGCCATCACCTCGAACACCGGGGCCTTCCCAAAGCCCAGGATGCTGAGCAATGCCCCGAGCCCGCGGCCTCGCGACCGCCTAGCCTCCAGAATCACTGCGTCGGGGCCCAGCTCCTGCCTGACCTGATCCAGGGCATCCTTCATAGTCGAACCTTCGTAGCGCTTAACTCGCATTGCCAAGGCTCACCATCCCAACCGCGTTCACTTTGACCTCCGGCACAATCTCGCTGTACGACAACACCACCAGCTGCGGAATGGCCCTCTCCACCAGACGTCTGAGGTGGGGCCTGAGGCTCGTAGATGTGAGGACTATCGGCTGCTGCCCGGCTGCCGCCATGTGTTCGCTCTCAGCCGCTAGGCTTGCGATTAGGGCTCGATACATAGCCGGCTCGGGGGCAAGGAATGTGCCGTGCTCAGTGATGTCAAGCGAATCCATGAGAGTCTGTTCCAAGGAAGGTTCCAACGTAGTCACAGCCATCCCGTCCGGCCCTGCGTACTGGCTGCATATGGAGCGCCCCATCCGCGACCGCACGTACTCTGTAAGGGCATCGACGTCCTTGTACGTGCCGGCCGCATCGCCCAGAGCCTCCAGGATCGTGATTAGGTCGCGAATGGATATGCGCTCCCTCACCAGGTTCTGCAGCACCCCCTGGACCTCTCCCACGCTCATCTGGGCCGGGATCAGGTCCTCCACTACTGCCGGCGCAGTCTTCTTGACGTTGTCGATGAGGTTGCGCGTGTCCTGCCGGCTCAGGAGCTCTGCTGCGTTGGCTTTGATTATCTCCGATAGGTGGGTGGCTATGACCGAAGAGGGGTCAACCACGGTGTATCCCATCATCTCCGCCTCTGCCCGCCTAGACGCACTGACCCACACCGCAGGCAGTCCGAATGCAGGTTCGCGCGTCTGTATGCCGTCTAGCTCCTCAGTGGCTGTGCCGGGGTTCATGGCCATATACGCGTCGGGGATGACCTCGCCCCTATCCACTTCCACGCCCCTGATTCTCACGATGTACTCATTCGACCGCGCCTGGATATCATCGCGTATCCGCACTGATGGCACGACTATTCCCAGCTCCATCGCAATCTGGCGTCGCACGGCCGCCACTCTCTCCTTCAGATCGCCGCCTTGGTCCGCATCGACCAGCGGTATCAGAGCGTACCCGAAATTTAGCTCCATGGGCTCCACCCGGAGCAGAGCCATCACATCCTCGGGCTCGGCAACCCCGGGCGCCGGAAGATGGGGCACTGCGGCCGCCTGCTCCGCCTCCCGCGCCGACCTCGTGACTCTGTAGGCCAGAAAGCCAGCAGCGGCCGCCAGGATCAAAAACGGCGCCTTGGGCAGCCCTGGCACCATGCCCAAAAGCAGCAGAAGCCCTGCCGCAATCGCCAGCGCACGCGGCTGTGCCAGCATCTGTGATGTGACATCGCGGCCAAGGTCGGATTCGGACGCAGCCCGCGTCACCACGATGCCTGTGGCGGT
>DAOTAC010000110.1:0-7157 GCA_035382325.1 Bacillota bacterium
AGGGCGGCGGCGGCACTTGATGAGGTGGCGAGAGCGGCCGGCGACGGCGTGCCGGCTGATATGCTATCCATCGACTTACGGCGTGCCATCGACGCGTTGGGCGAGATAACGGGCGAGACGGCCCGCGAGGACATAGTGGACAGGATATTCGAGCAGTTCTGCATCGGCAAATGACTCCATCGTGAGAGATGAGAGGTGAGGCGCAGTGGATTACGATGTGGTTGTTGTCGGTCTGGGGCATGCTGGGTGTGAGGCTGCGCTCGCCTGCGCCCGGATGGGCTGCTTAACTCTGGGGATTACGGTGAGCATGGACAACATCGCTCAGATGTCGTGCAATCCGTCAATAGGCGGGCCTGCAAAGGCCCAGTTAGTTAGAGAGATAGACGCTCTTGGGGGCGAGATGGCCCTGGCGGCGGACGACACTTTCATGCAGGTACGGATGCTCAACACCTCCAAGGGCCCTGCGGTGAGGGCTATCCGGGCGCAGATCGATAAGGCTGATTACCAGGCGCGGATGAGGATGGCCTTGGAGAGCCAACCGAACTTGGTACTCAGGCAGGCGATGGTGTCAGGTCTGGTGATCCGCGGCGGAGCTGTTGCCGGCGTAGTGACCGACATGGGCGAGATATCGGCTCGCGCAGTGGTGCTTGCAACTGGGACTTATCTGGGCGGGCGTGTGCACATGGGCGAACTAAGCTACGCATCGGGCCCGGATCGCATGCCTCCTTCCGTTGAACTGGGAGAGAACCTTCGGAGGCTGGGTTTCTCCGTTCATCGGTTCAAAACGGGCACTCCGGCGCGCGTCGACGGGCGAAGTGTGGACTACTCGAAGATGGTCCCCCAGCCAGGCGAGGACCTGCCATATGGATTTTCATTTGTGCGCAAACCCGCTCCCAGGGAGCAGCTTTGCTGCTGGGCGACGTGGACTAACGAGCGAACACACGAGATAATACGCGACAACTTGCACCGTGCCCCCATGTACAGCGGTGCTATAACCGGAACCGGGCCGCGCTACTGCCCGGCGATCGAGACAAAGATCGTTCGTTTTCCGGAACGTCCGCGTCATCAAGTATACGTCGAACCGCAGGGACGACGAACCCAAGAGATGTATGTGGCCGGAGTGTCCACTAGCCTGCCCATGGAAGTCCAGGAAGAGATGCTCAGAAGTATCCCCGGCCTGGAGAATGCGCACATCGTCAGATATGGTTATGCGATCGAGTACGATTGCATTGATCCAACTCAACTCTTTCCGACCCTTGAGGCCATCGCTGTGCGCGGACTGTACTGTGCCGGGCAGATCAATGGGACTTCTGGATACGAAGAAGCAGCAGCTCAGGGCTTAGTGGCCGGCATCAACGCCGCGATTTGCGTTACGCGATCCGACGTTCCTCGCGTAGTTCTCGACAGGTCTGAGGCATACATCGGCGTGCTTATAGACGATCTAGTCTCCAAGGGAGCGGATGAGCCCTACCGCTTGATGACTGCCAGAGCCGAGTACCGGCTCCTTCTCAGGCAGGATAACGCGGATCTCAGGCTGACGCCTGTGGGCCGAAGCGCAGGGCTCGTTGATGATGAAAGGTGGAGCAGGTTCAAGGAGCGACGTGAGGCCATTGAGATGGTGCGGGCGGGCCATGCTCTTCCACATTCATATCGGAACTATGCCGACGACGCGAAGGAGCAGGTGGAGATAGAGACCCGGTTCGCCGGCTATATCGCCAAACAGGAGAAGCAGGTGCAGGAGTTTAGGAAACTCGAGAGATGGACGATTCCCGGCGACATTGATTACGGTTCCTTGTCCAGGCTATCTCGAGAAGCCAGGGAGCGCCTGGCTCAGGTAAGGCCCATGTCGGTTGGCCAGGCCACACGCGTATCGGGCGTGTCGCCGGCCGATGTCATGGCCCTGACTGTGCATCTGAGAGAGATGGCCCGGGAAGGTGCTTGAGCGGAGGGCAACAGCCGTGCTTGACGAAACCCCCATTACGGAGGCGCCTTTCAGAGAGACCCTGGAACAGGCGGCCAGGGAGCTAGACGTGCAGATCGACCAGGGCCAGCTGGACATGTTCTGCGCCTACAAGCAACTCCTGATCGAGGCGAACAGGAGCACCAACCTGACTTCCATCACCGAGGACGCCGAGATAGCCATCAAGCATTTCGCGGACTCTCTCACGTGCCTACGCGTTGTTAATCTGCGCAATGTCACGAGCATCGTGGATGTCGGAACCGGAGCCGGTTTCCCGGGACTGGTGCTGAAGATCATGAACCCTGCAGCCAGAGTGCTTCTCATCGACAGTATCGGCAAGAAAGTCGACTTTGTCCGAGAAGTCTCGGCATCGCTCGGCCTGAATGGCGTGGAATCGGTACAGGCACGGGCCGAGGAACTGGGCAG
This sequence comes from Bacillota bacterium, assembly GCA_035382325.1. GTDB lineage: Bacteria > Bacillota > DTU025 > DTU025 > DTU025 > UBA5389. The sequence continues at coordinate 2,387 of DAOTAC010000110.1, forward strand.
GCACTCGCGTTATAGAGAGCGATTCGACCTTGCAGTGGCGCGTGGAGTGAGCGGCCTATCTCCTCTCGCCGAATACTGCCTTCCGTTCGTGAGATTGGGCGGATTGTTCGTGGCGATGAAGGGACCCAAGGTGGCTCAGGAGATGGGGTCCGGTGCCCGCGCTGTGGCTATCCTGGGAGGCGGAGAGCTCAGCACGTGCCAGCTAGAACTGCCGTTTGAGGCAGGTGTGCGGGTACTGGTGAGCGCGACCAAGCGGAGGGGCACACCTGATCAGTATCCGAGGAGACCGGGAATACCCGAGCGTCGCCCCCTGGGTCAGGCAGCGACAAACAGAAAATCACCCGGGTGAGACGTGCATTTCTGACCCCTCTTGGTGAAGGACATTGCCGAACAGCGGAGAAGTCTTGCACAGGATGCTAGGGGGGAACGCCGCATTGGGCAGGGTTATCGCTATCGTCAATCAGAAGGGCGGAACGGCCAAGACTACCACAGCCGTGAACCTCAGTGCCTACCTGGCCATGGCCGGCCGGCGGGTCTTGCTCGTCGACATGGACCCTCAGGGCAACGCCACATCAGGCCTCGGTATTGCCAAACGTGAAGTAGAGACCTGCATCTATCGCGTGCTGATCGAAGAAATGCCCATTGCGGAAGCGATTGTGCACTCCACCGTGCAGGGTCTGGATGTCGTTCCAGCCACCCTCAATCTGGCGGGCGCTGAAATCGAGCTGGTCAGCGTCATCTCCCGGGAGCATCGACTCCGTTCCGCACTGCAACCTCTGCGCGCAGCCTATGACTACATGCTGGTGGACTGCCCTCCCTCACTGGGACTCCTCACCATAAACGCCCTTACGGCCGCCGATTCCGTGCTCGTTCCCATACAGTGCGAGTACTATGCGCTGGAGGGAGTAAGCCAGCTGATGCGTACTGTTGATCTAGTTCGGCGTCACCTGAACCCGGGCCTCGAAATCGAGGGAATTGTGCTGACGATGTACGATTCCAGAACAAACCTGTCGCAGCAGGTAGCAGACGATGTGAAGGCAAACCTCGGAGACTACGTGTTTCGGTCCGTCATTCCCAGGAACGTGAGGCTCAGCGAAGCCCCGAGCTATGGCCTTCCGATTTCGCTATATGATGACAGATCCAAGGGAGCTGAGGCCTACAGGGGCCTTGCGGCAGAAGTAATGGAGCGGGAGGGGGCCTGAAGATGGCCGCGAAGCCAAGGGGACTAGGCAAAGGGCTCAATGCCATCGTAGGGGCGGATATTGTGAGCGAGGTCATTGATAGGCCTCGAGCTATTGAGATACCTGTCGACCGTCTTTCGCCTAACCCATTTCAGCCACGCCGATCCTTCACCGAAGAGGGCCTTGAGCAGCTCGCCGAGTCCATACGTCAACACGGCGTTCTCCAACCCATAGTCGTCAGGCCCTCAGGGGATGGATACCAGCTGATAGCCGGCGAGCGCCGATGGCGAGCTGCCCAGATCGCCGGGCTGCGACGAATCCCAGCAGTAGTCAGGGAGCTTGACGACCCTGGTATGGTGCAGTTAGCTCTCATTGAGAACCTCCAGAGGGAGGACTTGAACCCCATTGAGGAGGCTTCGGCTTACCGGAGACTCATGGACGAGTTCGGTATGACCCAGGAGCGACTGTCAAGCGCCGTAGGTAGGAGCAGACCCGCCATTGCAAACGCGGTGCGGCTGCTCAACCTGCCGGTAGAGATCCAGAGAGCTGTTGAGGAGAGAAGACTGAGCGAAGGGCATGCCCGGTGCCTTCTAGCTATTACCGATCAGGGCGATCAGCTGAAGGTTGCTGCGGAGATCATTGCCAATGGACTCAACGTAAGGCAGGCTGAGGAACTAGTCAAGGGGATCGCACGGAATGTTTCACGTGAAACAACTCGAAAGCGAAGTTCTGGAGAGGATCCGGACGCGGTACATCTGACCCAGCGACTGGGTCAGAGACTTGGCACAAAGGTGAAGTTGTCCGGGTCTGTCAGCAAAGGCAGGATCGAGATCGAATACTACTCTGCAGAGGATCTGGATCGAATTCTCGAGATCATCCTGGGCAACGGATAGCGGTCGATCACAGATCACACCAGGGGTCATGAGATACGTTGGGCATAGGAGGGGGGGACCGAGGCCCCACAGGGCCATGAATAGGTATGGAAATGGTCGGATTAGCTAATCTGGTTGAAACACAAAAGGATATAGTGGTTCTTGTCTTGTCCTTGATTCTATTGGTCAGCATAGCCGTGTTCATCATGGCTTCGGCAAGAACCAGGCGTTTGGAAAAGCGCTATCGCGTTCTCCTCGGCAACGCCGATGGAAGGAGCGCAGAGGCGCTGCTACTCGACTACATAGCGCGGACGGACTCCCTTGCGGCCCAGCTAGAACAGACACAGAGCGAGCTGACCGACCTCTGCAGCTTGTGCCAGGGGCACGTGCAGAAGGTTGGGATTCTGCGCTACAACGCCTTTGACGATGTGGGGGGCGAGCAGAGTTTCTCCGTGGCTCTTCTGGACGCCAACGCGACCGGAATCGTGATCAGCGGATTATGCGGCCGCGAAGAGACGAGGGTCTATGCGAAACCAGTGAAGGCAGGGCGCTCGACACATAATCTATCTGACGAGGAGATCACCGCCATAGCACGGGCAATCGAAGGATACTCGGGATCACGCTGATCAAAATCGAGAACATCAGCAGGAATTCGCGTAAATGAGTAGAATGTGAGACGATGGCTAAGTATGCCGGCAATTGCGGTCATGGAATGCAAAGCCTGGCAAGTACTGGTCATACTATTAATACGGGGCAGTTGGCACTTGTGCCACGGATGCCGGGGGGCGCATACACGAATTGCCTGGAAAGGGGGAAGTGCCGCATTCTTTCTTATGCCCGAGTAAAGGGGCTTCCAGCGGCACGTTTCCGGTGATACTGCGGTTGCTTCCGCGGCGCTTTCGCCGCAAACGACGTGGATCACTTACATTGATGGCCATCCCGACTTCGGGAGGACCCCCGAAGTCGGTGACCATTCCATCTCTGGCTCTTCACGTGGGTCTACCAATCGCAATAGGACTGGCTGTTCTCTTGGTCGGGTCTTACGTACATATGACGCATGGCATGGTTCAGCTATCCCGGGACAGGCAGTCCAAAGGCGTTGCGATTGAAGAACTCCTCAGGGAGAATGAGCTTCTTAAGGAAGAAAAGGATGAGCGCATCGCCCAGCTCAAAGAGCTGACCGAAAAGGCCGACAAACTGGCCGCTGCGGTTGACAAGGTAGTCGGCGAGAACTCTAAAATATGGGACATTGTGAAGGGCCCCGGCGCAGCCAAGAGCACTTCATCAAGTTCGTCATCTGCGGTGAGAGGAGCTACGTCGCGTGGAGGCGACCCGGGGGCAGACAGGGGCGAACCCGTGATCGGCTCTTCGTCTTCAGCATGGCTGGGCCCTGAAGAGGAGATACGTTCTAGCCCCGCCCAGGACGAGGACGAGCTAGCTGTGGCTGCCAGTGAGGCGCTTGCCAGACTGTCCGAGCTGACCAACTCCACACAGAAAGACATGTATAGCCTGAGGTCATCAGCGACACAGTATCGCAACAAACTCAATCACACGCCTTCGATTGCGCCCACAAAAGGGAAGATCACCTCGGGCTACGGCAACAGGCTCCACCCGATTCTGCGGGTCAGGCGCCTTCACGAAGGTGTGGACATAGCAGCGCCGCGGGGAACACCCATTGTGGCCACTGCTGACGGGGTCGTAGCTAGGGCCGGATGGCTGGGCAGTTACGGGAATGTTGTCGAGATTTCTCACGGGTACGGCATAACCACGTTCTATGCACACAACTCGCGCAATGCGGTGAAGGTTGGCGCCACTGTGAAAAGGGGCCAGGTAATCGCATATGTTGGCAGCACCGGGCTGAGCACCGGGGCTCATGTGCATTACGAGGTGCGCGTCAATAAGCGTCCGGTCGACCCGTCTTCTTATATGAAGTAGCGAATCAGGCAGACTACCCAGTGGAAGGGACGGGGGGTCGATGTTCCGAAGAGACAGGCAGCTGTCTTCGGGCGACACAAAGGTGGATACTTACATAGGCAAAGGCGCCAGACTCCAGGGCACTGTGAGTGTATCCGGCACTGTGCGCGTGGATGGTTTCGTGGATGGAGTCGTCGAAGCGGAGAAAGACGTAATAATCGGCCAGGGTGGTCTGGTCACCGCATCGATCACTGCTGCGAATGTGACTGTCGCCGGCGAGCTGAGGGGCAACGTAAAGGCGTCGGGACGGCTTGAGATTGCCCGCACAGGCAAGGTTCTTGGGGATGTAGCTATCGCTTCGTTTGTCGTTGAGGAAGGAGCCGCTTTCCTCGGCAAGTGCGAGATGCTGAAAACCGATGCGCGCCATCCGAATGCGCATCCGGATACTATGGAGAATGAACCACCAGGCACAGATGAGTAGCGATTCAGGTTTGCCGAACTGGGGGACGGCCGTGCTGCGATGCGGGGCGCCGTCCCTCGTGGTTTTCTGGATTTCACCTGGTTGGAGGGGTACAAGATGCGTTTCCGCAACCGGATTGAGGCAGGGCGGATTCTGGGCGTAGAAATGGCCAAGGGCACTTGGTCCGACCCGCTAGTATTGGCGCTGCCCAGAGGCGGGGTTCCCGTTGCTGAGCATGTAGCCCTCGCCATCGGTGCGCAACTGGACGTGATAGTGTCTAGGAAGATAGGTTCGCCTTTCAACCCGGAAATGGGCATAGGCGCGGTTGGGCCCGACGGCAACGT
>DAOTAC010000111.1:0-7092 GCA_035382325.1 Bacillota bacterium
GACTGCTGTGGCTCAGTGATATACCCCCGGGGGTATCCACCCAGAGATACGGTCACTTTTTGACTGACGATATGCCAGCTCCAGCCGTTTTGTCCCATGGCGGTCATGGTTAGACCAGCTAAAGGACGCTTTCGACTAAGGTGACCCCTTCTGTCGTCACTATGTCTGGCAATGCCTGCCCGTATTCCCGCTTCGCGATGCCTACAAGGACTATACAGACCGCGTGCCCGTTTCTGCCTCATCATCCCTGCCGCATCATCCGGATCAGCGGCACCCGCTCCCAATCCTCCGCCTACCTAGCCACTGTCGCCTCCAACCCCGGTACTCCTACGACCAAGCCTGAGTCGGTGCTCAACTCCCCCGACACCGGGCCGACCCCCATGGAACTTGACCAATCGGCAGTGATGTCTGACACGGAACCATCGGTATCGAACGTCAGCTGGGTTCCCCATTTGGTCCCGAGCGAGGCTGGGCCCACACCCATCTGCCCGCCCACGCCCACGAACACGCTGGTAACGCGCTTCTCCTTGAAGTCCCACTTGAGCGAACCGGCAGCGATGAGCGCGAAACCGATCTCCACTGTGGAACAGTCCACCTTGTACTCCACAGGGCCAAGGCTCAGTGCGAACCTCCGCCCACCCTTGAATGGGCACTTGTCGCTGCTCTGAGGTGCATTCGGCGAGCCTCCATCACTTGTCGCCCGCCCCGTCCCGCCGCATCTACTGCAACCGCTGTGAATCACGGGTAGCTCGGCCAGCAGCCCGCCGGTGCCCGCTATCTCCGCCAACATACCGTACACAATCATCCTGCGTCCAATCTCTTCGCGCTTGTATACCAACGGATCGTATATGGAGTCGAGCACGTCCCGAGAGAAAGCCCAGTAGTCCTCGGCAGCAGAAGCAGCCTCGCTGTAGAACTGCGTCCATATGCCCTTGTTCTTTGTGAACTGCGCCTGCGCGAAAGCGCTCGCTTCCTTGCAGAAAGCTGCGTGAGCCGCCTCGGCCTCCGCATCGGTCTTTGCAGCCTCCAGACGATGAAGATACCTCTCCCCGATCTCCTTCCAGTCGCTCTGTGCCTCATCCCACCGCATTTCCTCATGAGCGCGCGTCGCGCTTCGGTGGACAATGGCCTTGAAGTGATCTTCTATCAGTTTCAAATGAAACACCTGGTTCTCGAAACTGATCGTGCATAGAGCACTGCCGGAGCTCCGCCTCCGGGCGCTCACACTCTGTATCTCGGCCGCGAGTTGCTGCATCTGCGCTGTGGCCGCCGAAAGCTCGCGTCGGATCTCGGCCTCGACCTTCCGAAACCCCGATTCGCTCATGTAACCGGCGACGGTCGCTATCGAACTCCAGTCGGCAATCTGAGGCACAGTGAATGTGGACTGAGCCCCGACTCCTCCCCCGGGCGCCGGCGGCGCCGTCTTGATGCCGCCCTTCCACGCCGGAGGCAGCGGCGGAATGCTGCCCGGACTGCCGTACTCTCCCGCTATCGCCTCCGAGCAGGCATTCTTCACCGCACCGCAATACCCCGCCTGCGCCCCCCTGAGCATGACCTCCAATGCCCGCTTGTAGTCCTTGCGCTCCATATAGATGTTACCGAGACCGGTGAGAGCCGGGCCGAAATCCCCGGCCACTGCAAGCACGCCATTGTACAAAGACTCAGCCGCATAGGAGTCGCCCAGCTCATACAGGGAGTTCGCCAGATTTGTGAGTATCATCGGAGACTTGGAGTCAAGCTCCTTCGCGGCCAGTAGCACGGTGACCGAATCGCGCAGCTTGCCTATGAGACGGAGCATCGCTCCGAAGTTGTTCACCGCCAGCGGAGACTCGGGCATAGCGATGACAGCCCGCGCCGCCAGTACCACCGGGATCTCCCGTGACGCCCCAGGCGCCGCAATCGCGGCCGCCGCCGTGGTTACTTCCGCAACATCTTCGCGCGTGGGAGTCAAATCCTCCCGGAGCCATACGCGCTGAGTCATGCGCTCAACCATCCACTGTTCCTCGACACTGAGCAGTTCCCAGAACTGGTCATGATACCTCCATGCCAGCTCAAGAAGCTCGTCAGCAGTGGGTATGTGGTCCAGATCCAACGGGCCGGCACTTTCGCCTTCATCCCCAGTACCGTTTCCGGGCTCTTCGAAACCGGCGAAGTCGTCGAAGTCGTCAAAAAGGTCCGGATCGCCGAACGTGCCCCCGCCGCCGACATCGGCGATCTTGTTCACGGTGCTGCCGGCTACGATCGCTACGCTTACTATCGTGGGCAGTCCCGACGGCATCTGCCCCATCTGCCCCGCCATCGCCCCGGGATCCTTCATGGCGTCTGGCTGCATTACGACGATCATGTACTGTCCTGCGGGCAGGTCGGCCGCTAGGGCACCCGACTGCGAAGGCGCCAGCATCACCGGCATCGCCCCCGACATGCTCGTCGCCACTGCTATGTAGTCGGAGGTCACGTCCGCCCCATCGCGCAAAACGGTCAACTCCAAGCGGCCTGTTCCAGGCGCATTCGCCGCCGCCCCGCCCGCAGTCTCCGCTGTGGCCGGGCTGCCGACCACAAAGCAGCACAACCCGAATAGCACAAGCGCGAGGGCCATCCTGCCCCTGCCCAGCTTCCCCATGCAGATATCCTCCGTTTCAGCAACCTCTCTGGTAATTCCGCCTGGTTTCGAATGTTCTGCAGGTCAGCCTCAATCCCTCCACACATGCGTGATGTACTCGCGGCGTTTTTCTTTCATATCCGTGTCGACTCCACTGTCCGCTCGGATCGGGATTTGGAGCCAGTGTTGTTCGCAAATCACGGATTCAGGGCGGCAAGCCGCGCTACAACATCGTGCCTATGCCGGCTCCATCGGGCTATCTTTCGGAAGTTCTGGTTTGACATGTGGTCTGCTATTGCCGCACTATGGTTACAGAGGGAGGTGAAGAGTGTCGCAACCAGGTGTGCATGACCTTACCTGCGCAAGAAGGGGTGGATACACGATGTTGGGGTTCAGAAAAACGAGTCTGACCTTAGCCTTGCTTCTTGCAGCCGTATTATCAGTCAGTGCTGGAGCATTCGCCAACATGGAAGCGGCGCCGAGCTTGGAGACTACCAAGTCGGTGTTCATGTCGTACATGGAATCGCATGACATCAAGTACGCTACCGATGATGTGATATTCTTCAACGCGGCGCTGGAGGAGCCATTCGCAATAGGGCGGGAAGCACTGGGGGAGGCTCTGTACTGGTTCTATCACGTGGCCTTTGACGCAATAGCGATTCCAAGGAACATAGTCATCGGCGAGGGCAAGGCAGTGTATGAGGGCACAATCGTAGGGACCCACATTGGTGAATTCGCTGGAATCCCAGCCACTGGCAATCACGTGGCGTTTCCCATCATCATCAGCTACGAGCTTGAGAGGACACCACCCTACCACATCAGGCGAGCTACCATCTACATAATGCTGAACATCCTGATGCAGCAAATCGCCCCGAGTAACTAGAAGCCAGAGTGAACCGCTTCCTGTCAGATAGGCAGTGGGGATAACGAGACTGCGCAGGGGCGCCAATCTTGATGGTCGATGTCTCTGTTGCGCAGCCATGCCTGAAAGCCATGCCTAAAGGCAGAAAGCTCTCTGCACCAACGCGTGCAGAGAGCTTCCTAATTCCTGGAGCCCGCGATCGGAATCGAACCGATGACCTCATCCTTACCATGGATGCGCTGCTACCTACTGAGCTACGCGGGCGGGCGCCCTGTGCGGGTCGCCTAAAATGGTTGCGGGGGCAGGATTTGAACCTGCGACCTCCGGGTTATGAGCCCGACGAGCTACCAGACTGCTCCACCCCGCGACAAACTTATCAATCTCTGGAGCGGGAAACGGGGCTCGAACCCGCGACATTCAGCTTGGAAGGCTGACGCTCTGCCAACTGAGCTATTCCCGCAAGGATATCATGGTGGAGAGAGGAGGATTCGAACCTCCGAACCCGTTCGGGAACAGATTTACAGTCTGTCGCCTTTAACCACTCGGCCATCTCTCCGCGCAAACACTACGAAAACTGGAGCCGACGATGGGAATCGAACCCGCAACCTGCTGATTACAAGTCAGCCGCTCTACCATTGAGCTACGTCGGCGGTCAATCGCACCGTGCAGAAGTTAGGATACCATGTTAGCTGCCTTAAGTCAACCACTTATTCGGCCGCTTATTCAGCCCTTGTTGGGCTTTTCTTCGGCCTCTGTGCTGATTCGACTTCGCCGTCTCTGCCCCACCGGGCCACATTCCTGCCCAGAATGTAGATGAGGATTGAGGCCGCAGAAGCCGCGTTGAGCGACTCCACATCGCGCGACATGTCGAGCTTGATCCAGGCGGTGGCGTGCCTGCACACGGCCTCCGAAACACCCCGAGCTTCGGACCCCACCGCGAGAATGGCCCGCTGTGCGCCCTCTCCCGGCCACGCCAGTTCATCTGCGCTTATCCCCTTGCGAACGTCGGACACAATGATCTCGTAGTCGCGCGTCCGCGCCTGCCTGACGAAGCCTTCCAGCTCTTCAACCCTGGCTGTGGGGATCCTGAAGATCGATCCCATCGACGCCCTTACGACCTTGGGGTTGGCGAAACCGGCGCAACCAGGGCCCGCCACAACACCCGCTGCACCCAGCGCAGCCGCGGCGCGCACAACGGTGCCGAGATTACCCGGGTCGGATATGCCGTCAAGCAAAACGACAAAGGACAACTTATCATCCTTTGCCGCCTCCGCGAGTAATCTTGCCCCTTCCTGCGGCGCCCACGCAGCGATCGCAAAGACGCCCTGCGGGTTACGAGTATCGGCCATCCTTTTCGCAACGTCATCAGAGACGATGATCAGGTCTGCGCCGCGCTCGCGTGCCAATTCCGCAAGTTGCCGCCCTGCCGCCGAGGCGGCAGCCTTCTCGGACACATACAGCGCCTTAAGCGCCGCGCCCGCGTGCATAGCATCTTCCACAAGACGGAATCCCTCAAGAGGAACTAGCCCGGGCTTGCCCCGGGCCACACACTCTTTGTAGGCGCGCACTGCAGAGTTCCTGGCGCTTTCGATTACCTGCAACTCAATGCGCCGCTTCCTGCTCCCTGGCCACTGCCACAAGCTGCCCGAAGGCGGCAGCGTCGCGCACAGCGATATCGGCCAGCATCTTGCGGTTAATCTCAACCCCGGCCTTCTTCAGCCCGGAGATCAGCCTGCTATAGGAGATGCCATTTGTGCGCGCAGCAGCGTTAATGCGCGCGATCCAAAGCTTCCGAAAGTCGCGCTTCTTGGTCCTTCGATGCATGTAGGAATAGTCCATGGCATGCATAACAGCCTGATTAGCGCGCTTCCACGAAATCCTGTTTACACCCGTATAGCCCTTCGCAAGCTTGAGAGTCTTGTTATGCCTGCGTCTGGTGATAATTCCGCTCTTCACCCTTGCCATTGCTGTTCAGCTCCCTCCGGCCATCATCACGCTACATCCGCGCGTTACTTGTACGGAATCAACTGACGGACCACTTTCGCGTCAGCCTTGGCGACCACATCCGCCTTCCTCATGTTCCGTTTGCGCTTAGACGTCTTCTTCCCCAGATCGTGCCTGCGGCCGGCCTTGTTCTTGATGATCAGACCTGAGCCAGTCACGCGAAACCTCTTCGCGGACGCTCTGTGCGTTTTCATCTTAGGCATACCGATTGCCCTCCTCAACCAACTGAATCCCAACCAAACCGGCTTTTAGTCCTGCTTTGGAGACAGGATCATTATCATGTTCCTGCCTTCGACTTTCGGTTCACGCTCCATGTTGCTAACTCCGGACAGGGTTGCGGCCATCTCTCTCAGGAGCCTCTGCGCGATATCTGTGTGGACTATTTCCCGCCCGCGAAACCTGACGCTTACCTTGACCTTGTCGCCCTCACGCAGGAACTTCTCTGCGTTCTTGACTTTCACTTCGAAGTCATGATCCTCGATCTTGGGCGTCATGCGGACTTCCTTGATGCTCACAATGTGCTGCTTCTTCCTGGCTTCTCGATCACGCTTGCTTTGCTCGTACTTAAACCTACCGAAGTCCATTATGCGGCATACGGGCGGTCGCGCTGTAGGTGCAACCTCGACGAGGTCCAGGTTTCTCTCCGCCGCTGCACGAAGGGCATCCCTCAAGGCCATTATGCCCAGTTGCTCCCCGTTATCGTCCACAACGCGGACTTCCCTGGCTCTGATCTCCTCGTTGACGAAAAGCTCCCTACTGATAGCCTGTCACCCCCAACGGTTTTATGGATACTGCCAAAAACAGAGCGTGCACTATGCAAAATGGGCGGGTGTTCCACCCGCCCGACATGACAGATTAGCCGAAATCCGACGACAAATCGAAGTCGGACTCGCGATCAGTCAGCATAACCGGCCTGGCTGAAGCGCCTAGCGCAACGCCGGACGGTGAGAAGCGGATGGCTTCTGCTTCAACACGTGTTCTGATTTTGCACCACAGAGTATAGCACAACGGCGCAAGGTCCGTCAAACATCAGCGCACGAGCGAGACTCGACGTCAGACGCCAGTCTGCCCTGGAATTCGGCAAGGCTCATGGAGCCAAGATCGCCGGCCTTGCGAGCCCGAACCGATACTGCGCCCGCCTCCATCTCCTTTTCGCCCACTATCAGCATATAGGGCACCTTCTGCAGCTGTGCCTCGCGGATCTTGTAGCCGATCTTCTCGTCACGCAGGTCCGTCTCCACCCTGAAGCCGGCAGACGCCAGCTTGTGGGCAACCTGCCTTGCGTAGTCAACGTGCTTCTCTCCGATGGAGAGCACCTTGGCCTGCACAGGCGCGATCCATACAGGGAAGGCGCCCGCATATTGCTCTATCAAGCAGCCGGTGAACCGCTCCATGCTGCCTAGCACTACTCGGTGGATCATGATCGCCCTGTGCTTCTCGCCGTCCTCACCGATATAGTTCACATCGAACCTCTCAGGCAGGTTGAAGTCTACCTGAATCGTGGGACCCTGCCACAACCTGCCCAGAGCGTCTTTGAGCTTGATATCGATCTTGGGCCCGTAGAACACGCCCTCGCCGGGGTCGATTGAGTAGGCCAGGCCATTGCTCTCCAGCGCATCTCGCAGTG
>DAOTAC010000112.1:0-7083 GCA_035382325.1 Bacillota bacterium
ACCCCATCGCCCCGATGACGCCCTCCGAGAGCAGCGCGTGCAGCGTGGCGCGGTAGTACCCCTCGATGACGTCTTCGGCGCACATCTGGCTGGTGGCGCCGAATTCCTCGAAGAGCACGTCGGCCCCCCGGCCCAATGTCCGCGTAAGGGCAGCGCAAAACGGCACGAAATACGTGTTCCTGACCCCATCCAGGCGCTCCGGGCACGAGTCGGCGTACAGGGGGTAGGCGTGCATGCACAGGAAATCCAGGGATTCCGCTAGGTCGTCCATGCGGAAGCCGCAATCCTCAGTAAGGCTGGTTATGTGGGTGCCGGCCGTGACAGGATGCTCCGGGTCATGCAACTTCAGCTCGGATGCGAGGGTTCGGATCCAAAGCCACCCAGAGTGCCGATCTCTCGGACGCGCGAATATGTCCTGCTCGTTCGCGAGGTCCCAACACAGAATCCTGACATCGCCTCGATACCTCTGCGCGAAATGCCCGACCAACCTAACCTGTGCTCTCAGCATCTCCGGGTCAGAATAGGGGTCGCGCCCGCCTCTCCATGGCACGTCCCAGTTCTCTCCGCTCATATGCCCACAGAAGAACGTAGGAATGACCCTCACCCCTGCCTCATCCGCCATGACGAGGAGTTCGTCGAACCGGCGAACCATTGTATCGTCGATGATGTCGGGCGCGGGCTGGAAGTCTGCCCATTTTATGAAGACCCTGACTGTGTCCATCCCTATGCGCGCGATAGTGCGCATGTCCCCTGCTATCTCTTCTCTATCAAATTCGGCCCACATCTGGACCCCGTGATTCCGCGGCCAGTAGTTGACGCCGGTTATGAATCTCATTTCTGTCCATCCTCTGCATTAATGATGCTGTAGATCCGTTCGGCTGCGCCGATATCATGCTCGCCTCGGAAAAACCCCACACGCCATGTGCCCCCGTGATACGTGCCCCAGCCCACGGCTGACCCGCCCGGCTTCCACCAGTTGTGCACAATCACGTAGCTGGACTCTAGGTTCCCGTACCATCGGTTGGCCGTAAGCTGCGTGGAGCCTTCCCGAAACGCCGCAGCCACTCCAATGTCGGGTCCGTACCACAGTATCCACCGCGGGAACCCCTGCACATCGCGGTTCACGCGGCGCGCCTCTTCAGAATCACCGTACCAGGGGACGTCCACATTCAGCGCCCAGCCGGCTTCCTGAAGTCCAGCAATGTCATCTAGCAGGCGCCAAGTGACAGTCATGTCGAAGAAGTCATCATGGAACTCAAATACCCAATCCGCGCGGACGCGAGCAATATGGCCAGTGTTGGTGGGCAGAAAGCCCACGAACTCTATGTCGCGCAGCGCCAACAGAACCCGACCGTCTTCTTCCTCGCGCACCTCGGCCTGCGCCGGCTTACCAGGCTTGTGAGTTCCCCATCCTCCCACGCCCAACCAAAGCGACGACGGCTTCCCCACGTAGGCCAGGAGTTCACGGAACTCGCCATCGCCGCCCAGGTCAGCGCAGAGGTAGTCGATGAACACAGGGTCGAGTGATATTCCTATGCAGTAAGTGTCCGACCGGTACTCGAAATAGGACTCGGCATACGCAACCCCAGGCTGAGCCTGAGTCGCCGCGAATGCAGGAACCGCAGGGCAGACCAGGACGCAGAGCGCGCAGGTCGCAAGTGTAACACAGGTCGCCTTGGAGAGGGCCTGGCAAAGAGCCTGGCAAAGAACCTTGAGGATGGGCGCGACTTGCGCCGCGCCCCGCTTCGAATCCACTGAACGAGTTGTCGACATGGTTACTTGATCACCACGCCAGCAAGCTCGGCATACCTGCTCTCAAGATACCGAATGGCCGACGGCGCGTCCGGCGCTTCATACAACAGATAGTAATTGACGCGCTCCACGCTGTCGCCTGGGATCATGTGAACAGGCCAGTCTCCTTCATTCATGTCGGGGATGATGTCGACCTTAATGCCGCTCTTCGCGCGGAAATCCACGATCTCGCCTGCGATCCAGCGGAAGGGGCCGGTTCGCCACTCACCCTCGAGATGCCAGTGATCCATCTTGAGCTTGTCGACTAGGTCGGCGGGTACCTCCGGCACGTCCATGAGGCACTCAGCTACGCCTACTCCGAGGCCGGCGGAGAAGTTGGTGCGCCACCGCTCCGGGCTGCAGAACAGGTATGACGCTCCCCACCATGCAGGCTTGGGACCGCGGGCATCGGCGAATGTTATGTAGGGTTGCCCATCCACTCGGGTGATCACACCGAGCTCAGCCCAGTATTCCTCGGACTTCATCCCAAGCTCGTCTGCCCAATCCGTCCAGCGAAAGACGGGCAGGATGTGCCGTGCGTCCTCAACATCGCCCATCACGCCGCCGCACATCGTAAAAAGCTTGGTCAGGTCGGAGTAGCCCGCCGTGACGAGGCGGTTGTTCACCCTTACCTCGCCGGTCTTATAGATGGAGACAACTACTGACTGGCGCAACCCCGGGAAGAGATCGGACGCCGTCTGGGCCACAACCGTAGCACGAACGGGGCCTGTGGGCAATGCGGCAGACTTGACTATCCTGACAGGCTCTTCGAATGTGGTCTTTTCCTCGTGACGGTCCAGGTTCTGGTCGTACCAGTAGGTGCTGTAGGGGAAACCCGCGTATCTGATCATGCCGATATCGCGCGCGTATTTGTGCTCCGCACCCCTAAAGCTGACCAGATCCACGGTGGCATACTTGCTTACGTTAGCGATTAGCAGTCCATCCAAGGCCCGGACAACGAACCCGCCCGTCTCCGCGGGTTCCACCTCAAAGGCCGCATCGAAAGAGGGTTTAGCCTCGGGCGCCTCGTCCGAAACGACGATCTTCACCGGCCCTGCAGCCAGAAATGCCAGTTCATCGACGCGCGAGACACCGCCCGACAGGTCAACATCGTCCAGCTGGAAGGGGATCAGGTTGCCTGCCGAGTCCTCCACTCTGAGCGAATCCCAGTTGGCCGCGAAGTCCACTCCAATGGCCTCTCGAATCTGGTTCATTGTGAACGACACGGGCACAGGAACACCTGTGACCGACTTGACATCGATCACTGCCGACTTGGTGGCGGCAGACGCCCCGGCTGCCATGGTGATCACCATCGCCACCACTGCCAGCGCCGCCAGAAGACCCCTAGCCTTGGTTCTCATCTCGAATTCTCCTCCTTGTCGCCATATTCAGTGTGCTCTCGGTTTTCCCGACAGTTCACGCCGTTATCTCCACTCCACCAGCGAGTAGCCGAAAGGCTCCACAGGCAAGTCCAACAGAGCCGTCTCGGCCCCCGACGTCACCGGGCTAGTCAGCCGCACCTCCCGTGCGAGCTCGCCTTGGGCGGTGTAGCAGCGCACCAGGAACTCGATCGTCGGCGCCGGAGCGGATTTCCTGATGTCTACATTAATCTGATTCGTCACAGCCTGCCCGGCAAAGCTCCTGGTAAGCAGAACATTCTGATAGTCTTGCCCAGTCATGTGCCTCCACTCAACAACGGGCTGGAACACTAAAGCATCGATAGACGCGTTCAGGCTCTTGCTCGCACCGGCGAACTTCACGGTCAAGCTATGCCGCCCGGCGGTCAGCCATACGAGGTCGCAGAGCTTCTCCATGACGAAGTACTTGGTATCCGGCGAACCGCTCGCGTCGACGATGATGGGTTCGCCATCGTCTATCGATATGGCCAGGCTCACCTGACCTAGGGCCACCGCCTGCCGTTCATAGACGACATAGGGAATGAACTCATCGTCTTCCGGAATTGAGAAGCTCAACTTGAAGCTGTCGCCGGACCTTGCTGTCACGTAGAACTCGCCGCTCGGGATGCCCTCCCCTGTCCAGCTGGCCCACATCTTGCGTGGCCTGCCCGATGCGGGTTTGTCGAACGACTCAGCCTCCACGACTCTGAAGGGATAGCGGGCCCGCGTTACAAGGTTCATGTATTCGCACGCTCTGGGCACGCCCGCGAGCTCAATCAGGGTAGTCACCGCCTCGATCGTGGATTCGGCGCCTGCGTTGAAGCTCACGCCTATGCCTCGCTCCGGACCCGGGGGATCGATGCCATCCCAGCCGCGACCCGTGGCAGCATCGTACATGGGATGCCCAGCCACGTTGTTGCCGAGAAGCCAGGAACCGGATATGCCTGCAAGGATTGCGTAAATCTCGCGGCCTGTAGCTCGATACAGCTCCAGGAGGCCAGTGGTACCGGTCTGACAGCCATAAGCCAGCTGGACGTAGGTAAGCGGCGCCGGGCCCAAGTGAGCGAAAAGGCCGATCGAGGCCAACATATGAGTGACGAACCCGTTCGCGGCGCGCTCCGCCGACCGCACCCACTCCTGGTTTCCGAGCACCCTGCCGGCCATGGCAAGCGCGCGGATTTGGTGGTAGCCCCAACCGTGCCAGTGGCTGATCGATCCTCCCCATGGCATGTGCGCTCCGAACGGGGACTCGTCTGCGGTGCCCATCTGGAACTGGGCGATCCCGTCGGCGAACATCCGTATCATCTCTGCGGTACGTGGCTCTGGCCGCGCCTGATACAGCTCGCACAAGGCCATCACCACGACGCCGGACGCATCCGCGCCGTCGCCCACGAACCAGGCGGGAATGGTCGTGCCGTGCAGAGTCTTGTACTGCCCGAACAGAGCGGGATCCCCGTCCGTCAGGAAGGCATGCACAGCACCGAGCGACGGCCCCATCAGTGCCTCCAGGTGTTCAGCGTAGCCCGAACCCGGCTCCGCCCGGCCGAACACCCGCACACCGCGAGCCAGGGCCCACATGGCACGTGCCGTCCACCAGTTGACTCCCTTTTCGCTGGTAGATCCCTTGAGGTTGCGGGCGCCACTTTCCAATACGAAGTTGTAGAAGTGCCCTTCAGGCGTCCGCATGTATTCGATGAAGCTGAACGCATCCCGGGCCATGTCGAGATCGTGCGGATCGCCTGTGCGCTCGTAGTCTGCAAGGTACGCCAGCGCAGCGCGGGCAACGTCATCCACACAGCTCACACCCTCACTGGCGGCCTCGACGTACCTGTACTTGGAGTTTCTGTCGCCGCTCACGGTCGGCTCGCAGTATACCCACCATATGGGGATGATGGTCCCATCTGAAAGACTGATCTCGTCTCTGAGATAATCGAGGTGAGCGAGGTTAATCATGTCGCCAACCACCCGGCGCGCGTCAATCGCTGATGGCTGACTGGCAGCGAGTGTCGGCGTTGGAGCGTAGGCCGAAACGACGCACAGAACCACGATCGCTGCCGCCATGACTACGCGCAGGACCGGTGTCAATGCGCGCGGGTAACCCATGATACGCATCGTTTGATCCTCCAACTCTGCGCAAAGTCGCGATGGACATCCTAATAGTCGCTGAGTATCTCGTTGACCTTCTCCTCGGCGATCTCCATGGCGGACCTCGCCGATTCCTGTCCGAGCACGGCGCAGTACTGGTACTCCTGAGCGATAGCGTCGTAGATCTCTACGAGCGGCCGGACGTTGTCGGCGCCGCACGTGAACTCCGCCTGGCGGACGAAGCGCGCCAGCACAGGCTGTTTTCGCAGCAGCGATCTGTAGGCAGGCGACGCCTCAAGATTCCGCCTGTATGGTATCTGGCTGGTCATCTCTAGGAATAGTGCGTCATTCTCCGCGCTCAAGATGAATTTTGCGAATTCCCAGGCTTCTTTCGGATACTTGCTCGTCGCGAATATTCCGATGTTTTTGGGGTCGCCATAGGTCCACACTTCCCGGCCGCGGAAGCTGTCAGGTACAGGCACCGGCACAAAGTCGTACTCGAACCCTTTGGGCTTCATCGATTCATAAAAGGGAACCGCAAACGGCCCTGTTATGACAGTCGCCACCTTCTGCTGCAGGAACACATCGCCCGGAAACGCCGACTTAGGAGCGTAACCCCGCAGGAACAGGTCCGACAGAAATTGCATCACCGCGACTCCGGCGTTGTTGTTGAAGGCCGCCCTGTTGCTCTCGATCAACGTCCGCCCACCACTCGCCGCGGCGTACAGTGTGTAGAAGTCGAAGAACCTCTGCCACCATATGGGCTCTATGTTGAGGTAGATCATCCACTGATCCGTCCTGCCGTCGCGGTTGGTGTCGCGCGTGAGCTTCGCCGCCGCAGCCAGAAAGCTGCTGTAGCTGGCCAAAGATGAGGGATCGACGCCTGCGGCCCGAAGCATGCCCGCATTGTAAGCCAGCATCAGGGGGTTGGACTTCCACGGCGCCTGATAGTAGTGGCCGTCGGGCGACCTGTACTGCTCCAGGATTCCATCGGGCAGGCGTCCGCGCATGTAGCTTACGAAATCCGGGAAGCTGTCCATGCGATACAGCCCGCCCGCCGCGACGAACTGCGTCACAACGGCAGGGTATATGTTTGCGCACAGATCCGGCGTCGTGCGTGCCGCGATCGCCGCAAGCAGGGCTTCCTCTGTGGATCTCGACGCAGGCAGCGGTTGCAGTCTCACTTTGATGTCCGACCTCGCTAGATTCCACTCATCCACCACCGCTCGTGCGAACTCGATCTCGTACGGGTTGGACGAACACCAAAAGTCCAGCTGTACCGGGGCTCTCACCCCGACCGCCGCCCAGATGGCCGCCCGAGGCGGCAGGCCCGCAACGAGCAGGCATGCCGCCACGAACGCCAGAATCCGTGACATGAGCGCAAAACGCGGCCTCGTCATCGACATTGATGCTCCTACCACCCTGCTAAGATGTCGCGAACCGCCTGAGCTGCGTCGCGTACAGCGATCTTGGGCGTCTTCTTGCCCTGAACACAGCAGAGATCATACTGCTTGGAGATCGCGTCGAATATCTCGATCAAGTACTTACTATCGTCCACGCCACGAGTGTACACGCCTTGCTCCACGAACTTGGCCATCAGGGGATTCTCCTTGAAGTAACCTGCGAACATCGGATCCTTCGCGAGATCGCGGCGATACGGCGGTTGGCTAGTGATCTCCAGCCACAGCAAGTCGTTCTCGCGAGACATGATGAACTTCACGAACTCCCATGCCTCCAGCGGATGCTTGCTAGTTGCGAAGATGGCTATGTTCTTGGGATCGCCGAAAGTGATGACCGGTCCACGCATGCC
>DAOTAC010000113.1:0-7080 GCA_035382325.1 Bacillota bacterium
TTACTGCCCCATTCGCATCGAACAGCACCACTCCTCGCCCCACTGCAGACGGCGGCGTGCCTGATGTCGCTTCCCACTCCCATTCGTTCATGGTGGCCGTCTTCGTAAACTCCATTGTCACCGTGTGCTGAAGTCCCTGGGAGTCGTACACCGGTACGGATGTAGCGTATTTGTCGCCTGCGGCTGAACCGGATTGTAGATTGCCGACAAACGACACGTTCTGAGTGGGCTGAGCGCTCATGCTGGTTCCCAGTGGTATCGCTATGGCCTCAATGGGCAGGCTGCGATCTATCTTGCCTCCCGAATCGGCCTTCCAGCCCTGTATCTGGTAACCCGTGGATGGGTGCACCAGGTTGCCCTTAGCATCGATCTTGAATGCGCCGTCTCTTGTAAAGAGCAGGCCGCCGGCGGAATCGCGAACCACAAAGAAGCCGTTGCCTTGTATCGCCATGTCAGTGAGCTTCCCGGTCGACTCAAGGTTTCCGGGCGTAAACACGATATCTATTGACCTGAGCATGGTCCCCAGGCCGACCTGCATGGGATCGACTCCGCCGCGATTGTCGGTGGGGGCCATGGATCCCCTGAGTGTCTGCGAAAGCATATCCTGGAAAGTGGCCCTGCCGTATTTGTACCCAACGGTATTAACGTTGGCTATGTTGTTGCCGATGACGTCCATGCGCACCTGGTGGGCGCGCGTGCCGGACACCCCGGCGAACATTGAACGCATCATCTTTATCGACCTCCGTCTGAGTATTCCGGGTCTCGCGGGCGCCCCTGTCGCGGGCGTCCGAGGGCTTCCTACGAGAGGTCCAGCCCTGTCACACGATTACCGCCGAGTCGATGTTGGTGAAGACGTTCTCCTTCATGTTCTCACCATCGACCGCAGTGATGACGGTCCGGTTTCTGATGCTGACCACAAAGGCCTTATCGTCCACGAGCACCAGCGATTCGCGAGCCCCCTTGGCCGCCGCCTTGTTCACTCCAACTGCCAGTCGCGACAGCTCTTCGTCCCCCAAGTTCATCCGCCGCGCTGTGATCCTGGCCTGCGCGTGCGCGGAGAATCTCAGTAACGCGGGTGACGCCAGCTCTCCGGCGAGCATCTCTTCAAACGTTGTGCCCGGCGCACTGCCTGCTGCTCCCAGCGACGGGGCTGTTCCGGGTTGTACCGGCCTTGCCGGACGGATGGGCCTGGAGTCTACAGGCACGCTGTTCAGTCGATCTATCTTGTCGGTCGTCATCTCGCCACACCCCTACGAGATCTTCGTCACGTGGTTCATGCTCACCCTGACGTCGCCCACCTTCAGAAACGGAAGCCCGGCTATTACCTCCACGGCGCTCACACGCCCAGTTATCGGTGTTGTGTACCCGGGCGGCCAAGCCTCGATGGTCTTGCCCACCAACCCTCCGGCCTCAGCTATCATCTGCCTAGACATCATCTCAGTCACTGTTGCGCTCAGATTCTGGAGCTCCTCAACCATGGTGAATTGCGCCATCTGCGCTATGAACTCCTGATTCGACGCGCCTTCACCTATATCGAGATTCCGTAGTTGCGTCACCAAGAGCTGCAGAAACTCGTCCTTGCCCAGGCTGCGTCTGGGCGCCTCCGACACTGCCGCGTCGTACGTAGCCACTCCAGCGACTCTGGATGTATACACTCGCATCTCCCTCCTCTCTCAGGCCGTCAGGCCAGGTAGTCGATTCTGGTGTAGCCTCGGGCCCATCGGGCCATGATGGGTTCGTCCGAGCTCGGGCTGCCTGATTGCATTGCTGCGTGATGCGAAGCCGTTACGCCTGGGCCGCTCTGTGTGGGCGCCCCGCGCCGTTCTCCTCTGCCGTGGCCCCAGCCACCGCCGGCGAAGGCCGCCGCAGCGTACTGTTGCCGAGCATTGGCACCGTTCCAGCTGGATCCGGACCAGTCCGACTCAAAGTGCGCCGGCACAGCTGCGCTCCATCCCTCCTGAGCTCTAGACCTAGACGACACCGATAACCCTGCCAGGTCCACTCCGTGCTCCGCCAGGCTGACCTTGAGATCGGAGCTGTGCGACTCGATGAACCGGGCGATTTCGGCGTCGTCGGCCCTGATGTCGGCGGTACAGATGCCTCGAACCACCCTGACCCTTACCTCCACGCTGCCCAGATGCTCAGGGACAAGCCTGGCCCTAAACACCCCTCCGCCTTGCGCTGCTCTCGCGCTCACGTGGGACGCTATCTGACGCATCACCGACGATCCCGCCTGCTCGGTGAGGACCGGTCTGCCCGCCTGGGACGTCTGAGACACGTCGTGGCCTTCCACAGGCGCTGCCGCAACTACCGGATCGCCCGCGACTGCGAGCTCCGGGCGGGCGACTGGCGCCGGTTCACGGTGTTCTGCGTGATCGGATGTTGACGACACTGAGTATTTCTGCTCAGGCTGAGACTGGGCCTGTTTCACCTTCTCCGACCCTTCGTCCCACAGTGGGTTGGGTAGGTTGCGATGGCGGGCTAGTGACTCAACTAGAGCTGATCGAACCAGAGCCTCGGGCCATCCTCTCGATCCCGTCACAACCCTCGAAGCGGTCATAGTGCCTTCCTTACGCGGGGCAATCGGCCGCAAGGCGGTCTGCCGCGGTTCCGCCGTGTCACCCATGTCAGCCTTGCCGTCTGCGAGGTCAACCATCTCCGGCATGATGCCGCCTGGTTCTATCACCGGCGCAGACTCGCCAATCGGCGCACGGCCTTCTGCTCGCGCGGGTGTGTAACGCTCCAGCTCTGTGGTCACCAGCTCTTCTGTCTCGATCACAGCGGGCCTTTCGCGAACCACCCATGTGTTCCCGTCTGCGTCCGCCGTACCGCGAATGTCCGTAAGTACTGTCGAACGCCCCTCTGGTCGTATCATGCTTCGTTCCCGTACCACCGCTACGGTGTGTTCCTGAACCTGTGGCACCACGTCGGGTTCCGTAACCGGCCCATCCATCGGTCTGGAAGAACCATTGAGCACCGGTTCATCACGCTCGACCGGCGCAGCAGTGTGAACGTTCTTTGATTCCACCCGGATGGCTGTGTGGCCCGCATCGCCCTTCGGTTGCGCCATGCTCGCCGAGGTAGATCCGCTGACCGGCGCTTCGCCAGCCCGAGGTCCACTCGTCGTGCAATCAACCTGGCCGACCGTCGGGTCATTCACCAGGTCCGCCACCATGTGGGCACCCTCTGGCTGCGACGCGCGTCCGTGCACTGGAACCGGCGTGTGATCTCCCGGCTGCTGTGACACGCGGTCCTGTTTGCCTGCGGATCGACCTTCTGCCAGTTGCTCCGGATCTGCGGTCACTGGTCGTGTCGTGCTTCGTTCCTGTATCACCGCTACGGTGTGTTCCTGCACCTGTGGCACCACGTCGGGTTCCGTAACCGACCCGTCTATCGATCTGGAAGAATCATTGAGTACCGGTGCATCACGCTCGACCGGCGCAGCAGTGTGAACGTTCTTTGGTTCCACCTGTGTGACTGTACGGCCAGTGCTGCCTATCAGTCGCTCCATGCTCATTACCACATGTTCGCGAACCGGCATTTCGGCCGCTAGAGTTGTACTCTGCGTGCCGTCAACCTGGCCAGCGGTCAGGTCATTCATATGATCCACCGCCATGTGGGCGCCCTCCGGTGTGCGCCTCTCTGGCCCTGCTGTCTCTCGTTTCTGTGCCGCTGCTGCGGTGCGTTCCTGCACCTGTGGCACCACATGCGATTCGGTCACTGGCCCATTCATCGATCTCGGAGAACCATTGGGCATCCGTTCATCGCGGCCGACCAGCTCAGAAGCGCGAAGCCTGTTTCGCGAACCATCAACCTGACCATCCAGTCGACCGGCTGATGACTGTACCGTACTGCGACTCCCTGACTGCTGCGACATGCGGTCCTGTTCGTCTACGGATCGACCTTCTGCAAGCCGCTCCGCGCTCACCGAAGCGTTCTCCTGCATCGCTATTTCGTCCATCAGAGATCCGCTCCGCGAGTCCTCAACCTGCCCGGTTGCCCGATTATCCGTCCGATCCGGCGTCGGGTGGCGCGGTGCGCGAGTCTGAACCGGCGCGGTCCCTGCAGATCCAGCTGCCATCATGGCCATTTGCTGATAAGCGGCGGTAACAGGGCCATCCACGTCTTCGTCGCCGTCGTCGTTGCCGTCGTCATCCTGGGCAGGCTGCATGTCCAATTCTGGGTCGGCGCATGTGACCCGGGCGCCATGCCCGTTTCGCTTCGAGGCCTCTGCCGCCACGGTTGGTTCTGCCCCGTATCGCGGCTCGGGTGTTTGCAGCTGCCCCGCCATCTGCTCAAGCAAGGTGTCGAACTCGACGTCGGGTCCTGCGTCGCATATGGTGGGAGCGCCCGCGGTTAGGTTCGTTGCCGACGTCATGGCTGCGGTCACAGCCGCGTGAGCTGCCGGCGCGCAGGCACACCCCTGAACGAGCAGTGCCGTTGTTGCATCCATCTTCCTTGTTCACCTCCTTTCGCGTGGTCTAGGCGGGCGACCCCAGCTTACGCGTGTTCAGCCCCGGTCTGCCCCTTCGAGCGGTTGTACCTGGTAGTCGCAAACTCGTCCACCTGCTTCTGCTCGTGGCGGTTGACCTCGATCTGGTACTCCCGGTACTGCCGCTCCTTCAACTTCTCCACAACTTTGCGTGCCTTCATGCCGTCAATCACCTCCGAGCGTCTCTGCTCGGAATGAACATGAAGTGTCGTAACGATGTCGCCCTGCTCGGCGATGTCTTGCTTCAGGCGGTCCAGGTATCTCTGGTATACAGCCACCTCCGATGCATCGATCTCAGCGCGTCTGGCATCTGCCATGTCACTCTGACCATCACCTAAGGCAACCTCCATGCTTGTGAGCACCTCGCGTGCCTGGTGCTCAGCTATCTTCGCCCTGGCAAGCTCCTGCTTCGCGTGGTTCTCGAGGCGCCTGCGGTGTTCTAGCACAGGTTGAAGCCTGAAGTTGAAGCTGTCCATGTTGATCCTGACCCTCCTAGCCCGCCAGCGCGAGCAACCTGTCAACTGCCTCCTCGTACGAGGCGCGCTCTTCCTTGGTTTGTCGCAAGTACTCATTGAGCGAGTCGATCATCTCTACCGCTTGGTCGATCCTGGAATTCGAACCGCTGACATATGCCCCTATATTGATAAGATCCTCTGACTCTCGGTATGTGGCCAAGACGTCGCGGAACCTGCCTGCAGCCAGCTTGTGCTCTGGCGACACGATATTGTCCATCACCCGGCTGACACTCTTGAGCACGTCTATTGCGGGATAGTGGTTTCTGTCGGCCAACTGCCTCGACAAGACTATATGCCCGTCCAAAATGCTCCTCACCGCGTCGGCGATGGGCTCAGTCAGGTCGTCCCCGTCCACCAGCACTGTGTACAAGCCGGTGATAGTACCCCGCTCGCTGGTGCCGGAGCGTTCGAGCAGTCTCGGAAGGAGCGCGAATACCGACGGCGTGTATCCCTTGGTCGCCGGAGGTTCGCCGATGGCCAGGCCCACTTCACGCTGGGCCATGGCAAACCGGGTCACTGAGTCCATCATGAGCATCACATTGAGCCCCCGGTCTCGGAAGTACTCTGCAATCGCAGTAGCGACCATAGCCCCCTTGATCCGCACCAGAGCGGGGGTATCGCTCGTGGCCACCACCACCACTGACCTCGCCAACCCCTCCGCGCCCAAGTCGCCCTCGATGAACTCCAGCACCTCGCGCCCGCGCTCTCCCACGAGCCCGATGACGTTAACATCTGCCCGCGTATTGCGGGCGATCATCCCCAGCAGTGTACTCTTGCCTACTCCGCTTCCCGAGAAGATGCCCACACGCTGCCCGGAGCCACATGTAAGCAATCCGTCGATGGCACGTACGCCCAGTGTGAGAGGTTGCGCTATCCGGGGACGTGCAAGAGGACTCGGAGGCGGGCTCGACACCGGGTACTCAGCCACAGCGTGTATCTGGCCCTTACCGTCCATCGGGCTGCCCAGCCCATCTAGGACCCGTCCCAAAAGCTCATCGCCGACCCGCACGCCCAATGACTTGCCGCCCGCCACGATCTTGCTGCCAGGTTCGATGCCGGCCATATCGCCCAGCGGCATGAGCAGGAGTTTGCCTTCGCGAAATCCCACGACTTCTGCAGTGACAGGCGCACGCGAGTTGCGCGAGTGGACATAGCACACCTCACCCACCTGCGCTTGCGGACCGTTAGACTCGATGACCAATCCGATCACCTGGGCCACGCGACCGCTCTGCCTCACTATGTCGAGCCGCTCCAGCCGATTGTGGTACTTGCTCAAATCGACCGCAAGTCCGGCTCCGCCCGGGCCGACGCCATCAGCCGACATACTCCGCTTCCTCCATAAACGCTCTCTCTATTTCATTCAGTTGCTCGTCGATTCTGGCATCGACGTGGCCAACCTCCATCTCCACGACACATCCGCCCCGTTCGATGCGTGGGTCCTCGACCACTTTGAGATTACGCAGATCAGGCGAGGACTTCACTAGCTCGTCGTGGGCCGATAGCACCAACTCCATGTCTTTGGGCGACACGCGCAGAACCAAACTGCGCGTCCCCTCTGTCTGGCTGATCGCCGCCCTGGCTATCCCCAGCACGATCTCCGGATCCTGCTCCACCGACCTCTGGATCACCTTTCCCGCCACCGCCACCGCGAGCCGGGCGAGATCGCGCTCGGCAGCACGCACCAAGGCATCAGCCTGCGACACAACGACGTCGGCGGTGCGCGTCAGAATGCCCAGCCCATCTTCATACTCCTGCATGGCCTGCTCCATCCCGGCCTGCCGGCCTTCCTCGTGCCCTTCCTCTCGAGCCCGCCGGCGTATCATTTGCCCCTCCGCCCGGGCGTCCGCGAGAATGCGGTCGGCCTCGCGCCTTGCGGCGGCTATGATGTGTGCCGCCCTCTCCTCAGGCGTCAACCCCGCCTCCTGCTCCGGCCCGTCCCCGAGGCAGCGAAGCGCCTCCAGTTCCGGCCGGTCTGTGCGGAGCACGAAGGATGCCTCCTGCGCCGCCGGACGGATAACATCAGTGCCCTTGTAGACGCTAGACAACCATCTCGTCCCCCTTCTCCCGGATGGC
>DAOTAC010000114.1:0-6983 GCA_035382325.1 Bacillota bacterium
TACCGGCAGGTGCTTGACGTGCTTGAACATCGCGCGTCGCGGGAGGAGATGTTCGACCGCACGCTGTTCGCCACGCGGCAACTGGCGAAGCGGCAGACGACCTGGCTGCGCAGCTTCCCTGGTGTGGGGGTTGCCTGCGGAATGGAGAGGTGCGTACTTGCGGCGCAGGCGAACGCCGCGGGTCAAGAGCACCAGGTGGGTCTGGACGTGTTCATAGTATCGCTGGGTGACGCAGCGCGCGAGAGAGCCTTTGAGCTGGCGTATGACATGCGTCGCGCAGGGCTCGCAGTGGACTTCGACATGATAGGAAGGGGCCTGAAGGCGCAGATGCGCTATGCGGACAAGATGAAGGCGCGCTTCGTGGCCATAATCGGAGACGACGAGCTCGCAGCCGGAGAGGCAACGGTCAAAGACATGTCCACCGGGGAGCAGATACGCGTTGCCCAAGCGGGACTGGTGACCTGCATGCGCCGGCAGTAGTCGGTCCGGCCGGGATCTGGGCGGTTTGTGGGCACAGTGGCTGGGTGCAATGACAACCAATGATGGAAGTACCTGCAATACATGCCTATTGGTCACCCAGTTTGGTAAGTGTGGCTTTGTTGAAACGCACTCGGGCGTGTGATATCATATAGCCGACATCTGATTGAGCTGTTACCCTACTGTGCGCGTAGGCGCGCTGGCTGTTTGCTTCCAACAAAGCAAACTCGGGAGCCTGGTCTCTATCACCGGCATGTGGGCCGCTTTATGCGGAACGTTAACGTGGTAGGAGGGCACCCACCTCGCAGGGGCGGGGGAGAAACGGCCAGCCCTACGGCATGGTGGGGTCCTTTTGTGTACGCGATGGTGTCGGCCCTGAAGGATCGGCACAGCCCAGTGGCGAAACCGGGACCACGGGAGATGCCGGAGGATACGCGGAGTACGAGGTGACCATATGCATGACGAATTCCGATCTTTTTGACTTCGGCGCTGAGCAGAGAGATGCAGCTTGCGGCGGGATGAGCCGGGAGCCACTCGCGGCGCGAATGAGGCCAAGGACGCTCGACGACATAGTGGGGCAGGGCCATATTCTCGGGCCGGGCAGGCTTCTGCGACGGGCTATCGAGGCCGACCGGCTGGGATCCATAATCCTCTACGGGCCTCCGGGGAGCGGCAAAACTACCATTGCCGAAGTGGTCGCCGCCACGACGCAGGCGGTGTTTGAGCGACTGAACGCGGTGACGAGCGGAGTGGCTGACATCAGGAAGGTGGTTTCCGAGGCCCGCGACAGGTGGAAACTGCATGGTCAGCGTACCATTCTTTTCATCGACGAGATTCACAGGTTCAATAAGGCGCAGCAGGATGCTCTGCTCCCTCACGTGGAGAGCGGAACCGTGACGCTGGTCGGGGCGACTACAGAAAACCCCTTCTTCGATGTGAACCCTCCCCTGGTATCGCGGTCGCGCATATTCAAGCTGGAGCCCTTGACCACCGACGATCTTCGCGGGCTGGTGATACGCGCGCTCACCGATGCGCAGCGGGGTCTGGGCGCTATGCCGGTGGAGGTCGCGCCGGAGGCTCTCGACCACATCGCCAACTTTGCCAACGGCGACGCGCGCACCGCCCTGAATGCTATCGAGGTAGCGGCGCTATCCACGCCGCCGGGGCCGGACGGCAAGATACACGTCACGCTGGCTGTGGCCGAGGACTCCATCCAGCGCAGGGCTCTCAAGTACGATGCCGGCGGGGACATGCACTATGACGTGGTATCGGCCTTCATCAAGAGCATGCGCGGGTCAGATCCTGACGCTGCCCTGCATTACCTGGCACGGATGATCGAGTCGGGCGAAGACCCGCGGTTCATCGCCCGCCGCCTGATGATCCACGCCAGCGAGGATGTGGGAATGGCCGATTCGCATGCTCTGTTGGTCGCGACATCGGCTCTTGCGGCAGTCGAGAAGGTGGGTCTGCCCGAGGCAGGGATCATTCTCGCCCACGCGACTATCTACATCGCCGCGGCTCCCAAAAGCAACTCAGTGGTCAAAGCCATAAGCGCTGCCCTGGACGACGTGAGACAGATGCCGGTGTCGGACGTTCCCCCGCACCTGCGGGATGCGTCATACCGCGGCGCCGCGCAACTTGGGCACGGCGCGGGTTACAAGTATCCCCACGACTACCCGGGCTCCTGGGTCAAGCAGCAGTACATGCCGGATGAGCTTCGGGGACGGGAGTACTACACACCCGGATCGAACCCGGTTGAGGAGCGGGTGCGGCAGAGGTTGCATTCACTTAGGTGAATCTGTGTGTTGCCCGCATTCATGGACCTTCCTGGGTTCATAGGCGTGGATAGGCTGCGCACCCCTGGTGCCTAGGAGTGGGGTTGGGCAGCATATGCCAACGTTTGCCCACGATTTGCAGATGAGCTGCAGAGAGCTTGCGCATCCTGTTCGTTTTTGGGCCAGGAACTCCAAGAGCGTCCGACATGAGTGAGCGCTAGATTCGATAGTATCGTCGTGCCCCCACTGTCATCACGATGAGGATTCCTGCCACTATGATAGTGGACACAAGCACCACGGCGACCACAGCACGCGTGAGCACGATAAGGGCCGCAGAAGCCAGGAGCACTAGGCCCATAATGTAGTAGCAGACTCGCATCCATCTGGCGAACCTGTCGGGCTCCAGCATCTTCTCGTCGGTGTAGCCGTTAATGAGAGTGAACCTTCGCTTGTCGCCGATGAGGTGCCCGAAGATGAACGACGCCATGCCCGTTACGGCCAGGATGATCGCTATGGCGACCATGGGCGCGACCTGTGGCCCTGTCATTGCTGCGTCAACCTCCTGCCTGCGGCGAACGCCGCCAGGTTCAGTTCGATGTGCTTTGCCGGGATCACCGTGCGGAGCGCCTGAGCCCAGGCGTCTTCCGGGAACGCGACAAGTGAGGAGAAGGCTCCGAGCAGCACTGTGTTTTCCACGCGCACGTTGCCGAGATCTGCCGCGATTCCTGAGGCGTCCAGCCAATGCGCGTCGATGCCACGGGTGGCGAGGCGGTTCTCGATGTCGTCCGGATACGCTTCGTGGCCTATCAGGATGGGCAGCGAAGGTATTCGCCTGGTGTTGGCCACAATCACGCCGTCTACTTTGAGATAGTGCGCGTATCTGGCGGCTTCCATGCACTCAAAGGCCAGCACAAAATGGGCCTGCCCGGGTGAAATCGTCGGGGCGGCTACGCGCCGGCCGAACCGCACGTGTGTCGTTACACTGCCCCCGCGTTGCGCCATTCCATGCACTTCCGACATCTTGACGTCGAATCCTGCATCCAGCAGCAGCTGCGCCAGTACCCGGCTGGCCAGGATTGTGCCTTGCCCGCCTACCCCGACGAGCATTACGTTGGTCGTTTCCGACATCACTCGTCACCATCCTTTGCCACACCGGCCTGTCTGATGGAACCGAACCGACACACCTGGCTGCAGATGCCGCATCCCACGCAAGTCTCTGCATCGATCTGCACGTTTCCGCCCTCTACGTAGAGCGCCGGACACGCCACGCGCAGGCATGCTTTGCACCTACGGCATATGTCCTGATCTACGTGATAGGCGGGGCGCCTCACTGCCAACCGCTTGAGCAGCGCGCACGGGCCGCGGGCAATGATCACGGAAGGGCCCGGGTTGCTCATGGCCGATGCGATGGCCTCGCGTACCTGGGCCAGGTCGAACGGGTCCACGGTCTGAATCATCTCGATACCGATGGCGCGGACCATGGCCTCCAGCTGTGCTTCGCGCGCGGGAGCTCCGGAGAGAGTGAAGCCTGACCCCGGGTTCTCCTGATGCCCGGTCATAGCTGTGATGCGGTTGTCGAGGATGATGGTGATCACGCCTACGTCATTGTAGGCCGCGTCTAGCAGTCCCGTCATTCCGGAGTGAAAGAACGTCGAGTCGCCGATGACGGCTATCGTGCGGGTGGGCTTGTCGGGCCTGAGTATGTCCAGAGCCGTCTGGAATCCGAGCCCGGCGGTGATCGACGCGCCCATGTCTATGCAGGTATCCATCGCTGAAAATGGTGGCATGGCGCCCAGAGCATAGCAGCCAATGTCTCCTGAAACCATCACCGGCAACTTGCCTAGCTCGTAGAAGACTCCCCTGTGGGGACACCCTGCGCAGAACATGGGCGGTCTTCCTACTACCTGCTCAACCTGGCGACCTGGGGCAGAGAGGTCGGCCGGCCCGCGCTTGGCGGCGGACAGTACCGGCGCAAGGCTCAGTGCCACAGTGAGAGCATCTAGTTCACCGGTGCGGGGGATGAGCGATTTGCCATCTATGCTGCGTTCAGAGCCCATGCCTAGAGCGCGTACTGCCTGTTCGAGGAAGGGCTCCAGCTCTTCGATGACTATCACCTGTTCCACCTGGGAGATGAAGCTTCGCACGAGGGCGTCGGCGAATGGATAGCTCATGCCCAGCTTGAGGTAGGAGGCGTTATCGCCCAGCACTTCACGGGCATACTGGTAGGCTACGCCGCTGGATATGATGCCGAGTTCGCGTGATCCCCATTCGATTCGATTCATGGGAGACGATTCCGCGTAGGCCTGCAACCGGGCCAGGCGTTCCTCCACCGCTGCGTGGCGCGGGCGCGCTACTGCCGGGACGAGTACGTGTTTGGCCATCGTGCGCTCGTAGGCCGGCGCGGTGGCCTCAGTGCGCGAGCCGGTTGCCACGGGACTTTTGCCGTGGGCTATCCTAGTCGTCACGCGGAGCAGCACAGGTGTATCGTATTCCTCGCTCAGCTCAAAGGCCATTCTTGTGAAGTCGAGCGCCTCCTGGCTGTCGGACGGTTCGATCAGCGGAAGTTTGGCAGCTCGAGCGTAGTAACGGTTGTCCTGCTCATTCTGTGAGCTGTGGCACCCCGGATCGTCCGCAGTCACGATCACAAGCCCAGCGTTGACTCCAGTGTATGAGGACGAGAAGAGGGGATCCGCGGCTACGTTCAAACCTACATGCTTCATGGCGCACAGCGCCCGCGCGCCGCCAAGGCTCGCGCCGAGCGCGGCCTCAAGAGCGGTCTTCTCATTTACCGACCACTGCGACCGGATCTCTTGATACCTTGCCATGTTCTCCAGTATCTCAGTGCTCGGAGTGCCCGGGTATGCCGAGGCGAACCTGGCACCGGCCTCATAGGCCCCGCGGGCTATCGCTTCGTTTCCCGACATCAAGGCTTTCAAGTACATCCCTCCCGCGTGATAGAAGCGGCGAAACACAGGACGAGTAGCAGGAACCGATGAGGTTTTCAACACATGATGCCGAAGATCCTTCACGGCGTTGTTGCCCGTATGCGCCGCACGCAGACGGGTTTGGGCAAAAATCCGTATGTAGATCTATGCATCACCCACATGGCTAGAAACGACGCGCCATTGCCGGCGCGGATGTAGATTGGGGTTTAGTGGGCCGGAGGGGAGGGCTGCCGCAACGGATAGGCCGAACCACATCCGCTGCACAATCACGAATGCTGTAAGACTTTCGTGCGCAAGGATGCATACGAGGCCACGCTGGACGGAGTCCATAGACGACAGACTTAGGGCGCTGGGCGCAGCGGCGCAATAGCAGGGCAGGCAGTTTGGGGTTCAACAGAGGTTTCCGAAGCGGGAGGTCGCATGGCCGCATGACCGATCCGGCTGGTTACGGGTTGGGTAGAAGCATCGAGCGCATAGAAGGCCTCGAAAAGGTTATGGGAACAGCTAAGTTCATACTCGACACCTGCGAGCCGGGTATGCTCTACGCCCGAATGGTTACAAGTCCACACGCGCATGCGCGAATAGTCTCGATATGTGCGTCTGAGGCCGAGATGATGCCTGGGGTACAGGCTGTGCTGACCGGGGCAAGCTCTTCCATAATGTGCGGCACCCTATTGGCCGACCGCCCCGTGATCGCTGCCGACAAGGTCAGGTATCACGGAGAACCCGTGGCTGTAGTGGTAGCCGCGAGCGAGCTTGAGGCCATGCGTGCGGCGGAGAAGATTCAGGTTGAGTATGAACCTTTGCCGGTAGTGAACTCGCCGACTGAAGGTATGAAGCCTGGGCGGATAGCGAGATAATCGTCGAATCCATGTCGCAGATTCCGCAGTCCGATCACGTCGCTCTGGAACCCCGGGCTGCGCCTGGCGGCACGAGACCGGAGCTGGGCGAGTTACTGGTCCGTGTCGACACGGACATGTCGTACACCTCCGTTCCGCATGCCTTTGTCAAGAAAACGAGAACCTCGAAGGTCGACCATCCCCTGCCGAGTATCGCGGCAATTAGGGTAGACGGGCGGGTCAGGGCGGCGTGCAGCGGGGTCGGCGCAGCGCCCTTCAGGTCAGTTGAGATCGAGGGCGCCCTCAACTCACCTGAACTCAGTCTGGCATCGCGAATAGACCAGGCCCTGGAACGCCTCCCATCTCCCATAATCGACGACATCTTGGGATCGGGGGCATACAGAGAGTTCGTGCTGAGAAGCGTGCTTGAAGACATCATCGCGGAACTAGGAGGGGTGTCTTAGTGGAGCAGACGATGCTGCAGACTGGGATGATATCGCTCCGGGTGAACGGGATAGCGAGCGATGTCATCGTAAGGCCCGCCGATACCCTGCTGTACGCACTGCGCGAAAGGCTGAGGCTAACCAGCGCCAAGCCGGCATGCAAGACCGGCGACTGCGGGGCATGTACTGTTCTGGTTTACGGAATTACTGTACTGTCATGCATGATGCTTGCAGTGGAGGCCATTGGGCATGAGATCACCAACATCGAAGGACTGCGCATAGCCCCTTTTCAGCGGGAGTTCCGAGCTGCGCTGGCTGAGTCGTGCGGGTACTGCACTCCTGGGTTCGTTGTGAACTGCCATGCGCTTGTGACTCTGCACCCCGACGCCTCGGATGAGATGATAGATGAGTGGCTGGAGTCGAACCTGTGCAGGTGCACGGGGTATGAAGAGATAAGGGCTGCCGTTCAGTCGGCGCTGGTCCGGGCTGCCTCAGGGCGCGTGT
>DAOTAC010000115.1:0-2542 GCA_035382325.1 Bacillota bacterium
GCCCTTCCTCGGAGGCGACACGTTTGAGGCGCCTGAGTTCATCGAGATAGGCGGGAAGAACGTCGAAGGCGTTTACTTCAGCACCCATTACAGCGCAGATGCACCTGTAACCCCAGCCTCCGAGAAGTTCGTGGCTCAGTATAAGGCCAAGTTTAAGACCGCCCCGAACACCTTTGCAGCGCTGGGTTACGACTGCTACAACCTGATTCTCGATGCCATAGAGCGCGCGGGTTCGTCCGATCCCAAGGCAATCCGTGACGCGATAGCCAAGACCAAGGGCTTTGTGGGCGCGACAGGCATCATCACTCTTGACTCCAACGGCGACGCCACGAAGAGCGCTGTCGTGCTTGTGGTCAAGGATGGCCAGTTCAAACTGGTCGACGTTGTACACCCGCGCTAGGTATAGGTTATCGCTATTGAAAGACGAGGCAACGGCAGGATAGGACTTCGACTGCTACGGGCCGGCCCTGCAAAGGATGAGGCGTAGTATCCGACAGGAGGCTTGACGACGGTGACTGTGGAGATCTTCCTGCAGAACGTGGCAAACGGGATTACCCTCGGCAGTCTCTACGCATTACTGGCCATAGGATACACCATGGTCTATGGCATCCTGAGGCTCATCAACTTCGCGCACGGCGAGATCTTCATGATCAGCACCTACTTTGCCTTCTACGGAACCGCGATCTTTGCACTCCCGTGGCAGGTTTCGTTTATCGTGGCAATCGTCCTCACAGCCCTGCTGGGAGTGGTCATTGAGCGCGCAGCTTACAGGCCTTTGCGGGACGCGCCCCGAATCTCGGCCCTGATCTCCGCCATAGGCGTCTCGTTTCTCATGGCTAACCTGGGCTTAGTCATATTCGGCGGGAGGCCGAAGACCTTCTATCGGCCTCCCATCTTCCAGGCCCCCATTCAACTTGGAGGAGTCAGAGTAGTGGCGCTCTTCTTTGTCATCCCGCTGCTCACAGCCATCCTCCTCGTCGCGCTCAACTACATTGTCTACAAGACAAAGACCGGCCTGGCAATGAGGGCCGCTCAGTGGGATTTCGACACGGCCCGCCTCATGGGCGTGGACGTCGATCGCGCGATCTCCATCACTTTTGCCATCGGCTCGGCTCTGGCGGCGGTGGGCGGAATTATGTGGGGCCTCAGGTTTGCGGAGATAAACCCCAACATGGGCCTTTTCCCGGGCCTAAAATGCTTCATAGCCGCCGTGTTCGGAGGGATAGGCAACATCAGCGGGGCAGTCCTGGGAGGGTTCATACTCGGCTTCGGGGAGATCATGCTCGTAGCCTTCCTTCCCGGGCTCGCCGGATACAGGGACGCCTTCGCCTTCATCGTTCTGATCCTGATTCTCCTGGTCCGGCCAACAGGCCTACTTGGCGATAAGCAAAGGGTGAAAGTATGATGGCGGAACGAAAAGTCGTTCACCCGGCATTGAAGATAGCGGCCGTCTGCGGAGCACTGGTCCTCTTCTTCCTGGTCCTTTCGTGGGGCCAGGAGCATTGGGACGCCTACACCGTCCGTATCCTGAACCTTTGCGGGATATACATCGGCATAACCCTCGGCCTAAACCTCTGCAACGGATTCACCGGCCAGTTCTCCTTGGGAATCGCAGGTTTCATGGCAGTCGGGGCCTACACGACAGCGCTCCTCACCATGTCTCCGGCAATAAAGCAGGCGGTCTTCTTCATTCAGCCTTTGATATACCCGCTCAACTCGATTCAGTGGGGATTTCTGCCCGCCCTCCTCATGGCAGCCGTCGTTTCAGGGATCGTGGGCTTCCTCGTAGGCGCCCCTGCCATACGCTTCCGAGGTGACTACCTGGCAATCACTACCCTGGGGTTTGCAGAGATCATTCGCGTGGTGTTCACGAACATCGTGCCCATCACCAATGGCGCTCTGGGCCTCAAGGGAATCCCGCCCCACACGAACCTGCTGTGGAGCTGGGGATTTGCCCTTATTTGCATCGTCGTCATGGTGAGACTCATGCGCACTACCTACGGGCGAGCCCTGAAAGCCATTCGCGACGACGAGGTGGCCGCGGAGGCCATGGGGGTCAATCTCTTCTTCCACAAGAACCTGGCGTTTGTCATGTCGGCCATGATGGCAGGCGTGGGCGGAGGGCTCCTCGGAAACCTCATAACCACCATCGATCCGAACATGTTCAGGTTCCCGCTCACCTTCACCGTACTGATGATGGCGGTTCTCGGAGGCCTAGGCAGCATCACGGGCACGGTCATCTCCGCAGCTGCCGTGACTGTCGCGATGGAAGCATTCCGCGTGCTCGAAGAGCCCAGGGTCATTCTCGGATTGTCCATCCCCGGAGTCCCTGGGATGAGAATGGTAGTCTTCTCAATCGCCCTGATGATAGTGATTCTCTTCTATCCTAAAGGGTTCATGGGAGATCGGGAGTTTTCGCTTGACCGGGTCAAGAGGTTCGCGGCCGGGCTGAGTCGCGCAAATACGAGCAAACAGGGGTAGAGAAAGATGTCCGACACAAACGCCAAAGCAGCGCCCGCGCTGGTCTGTGAAAGCGTCACAA
>DAOTAC010000115.1:2642-6959 GCA_035382325.1 Bacillota bacterium
ATGTCCGACACAAACGCCAAAGCAGCGCCCGCGCTGGTCTGTGAAAGCGTCACAATGAGGTTCGGCGGGCTCACAGCGGTAAGCGGTTTCGACCTACGCGTGCCGAAAGGCGCCCTGTACGGATTGATAGGCCCCAACGGGGCCGGCAAGACCACGGTCTTCAACATCGTGTCGGGCGTCCTGTGCCCGTCTGCCGGGGCCGTCAGGCTTTTCGGCACGGACATAACAGGGCTAAGCCCGGACCGTGTCGCGCACAGCGGCATCGCCCGGACCTTCCAGAATATTCGGCTCTTCCGCAACCTTACAGTGCTCGATAACGTACTCGTCGGGCTTCATCTGAGACGCCAGGCCAACGTCGTAGAAGCCCTGCTTGCTCTGCCCCGGCACAGTGCAGAGGAAGCGCAGATGGCAGCAACGGCAACGAAGCTACTTGAGGAGATCGGGCTCGCAGATGTGTCGCATTACCGCGCCAGCGCGCTCCCGTACGGCCAACAGCGCCGCCTGGAAATTGCGCGGGCGCTGGCCACGAAACCCGCTGTCCTCCTGCTGGATGAGCCCGCAGCAGGGATGAACCCGGCGGAAACGGAGGACCTCATGCGCCTCATCACCGACATCCGTGACAGGTTCAGTCTCACCATACTCCTGATAGAGCACGAGATGAAAGTGGTGATGGGCATCTGCGAGCGCATGACCGTCCTCGACCACGGCGAGACCATCGCCGAGGGGACGCCCGAGGAGATCCAGCGCAACGAGAGGGTAATCAAAGCCTATCTGGGGGGCGGAGCAGTTGTTAGACATTAAGGATCTCCAAGTATATTACGACGGAATCCATGCAATAAAGGGAGTCTCGCTCGAAGTAGCCCGGGGTGCGCTCGTCACCCTGGTGGGTTCCAACGGCGCAGGCAAGAGCACCCTGCTGAGGACGATCTGCGGCCTCAAGAAGCCGTCGTCAGGCGAGCTTCGTTACCAGGAGCAGAACCTGCTCGATATGAGCGTAACTAAGATAGTCCAGATGGGCATAAGCATGGTGCCCGAAGGAAGACAGATCTTCCCCGACCTCACAGTCATGGAGAACCTCCGCCTCGGCGCCTACACCCGAACTGACCAGGACGGGATCGCCCGCGACCAGGAGCGTGTGTTCAGCCTATTCCCAAGGCTCAAGGAGCGCGCTTCTCAGAAAGGCGGCACCCTGTCAGGCGGCGAACAGCAGATGCTCGCGATAGCCAGAGGCCTGATGGCCAAGCCGTCGCTGCTTCTAATGGACGAACCATCGCTGGGCCTGGCCCCGATCCTCGTGGAAGAGGTGTTCCGCGTCATCCAGGAGATCCATGCAGAGGGCGTCACCGTGCTCCTAATAGAGCAGAACGCCCAGGCCGCCCTGGCCATCGCCGACTACGGCTACGTGATGGAATCAGGAAGCATAGCCCTGCAGGGAAAGGGACAGGACCTGCTGCACGACGAAGCGGTTCAGCGCGCCTACCTTGGGCAGGGTGTGAGAGTGTAGGCGAGATTTACCGTCGATTCTTCGTATATGTACCACATGGATCCAACACGGCACATACGGTACATCACCGGCGCAGAAGCCCATTCTCCGCCGAAATACATCGTCTGCGTGCACGAAGCGAATGCCTCAGAACCACTAATAGTCACATTCCTGCCAACCAACGACCACGTGGAGTAGTCGTAGGCCGCGAACGCAATAGCATATGCGATACGCGCTATGTCGTGGGTAACCGGAGTCACGTCACTGTTGACAATGACATAGAATGGGTCGGTGTAGCAGGCAAGCATCGCATCGATATCTTCTCTTCGAATAGCCTTCTCAAGTTCGTCCAGGGTTCCATTTGGAGTGCCCCTCGGATTTGTCGGCTTGCTTCCGCCGCAACCGTTAATGCCAGTGGCCAGAAGTACAATCGCAGCGACCGCAATCCACATTCCTATCCTTTATTTCCTCTGATTGATCATCGCATTATCAACCTCCACCCATATTTGCCCCTGATTCCCTCCTATCTTGGTGATTATGCAGAGGTGGCCAAAGACCTTCTTTCTATGCTTCCCGCCTTCCCTGGGTCTCAACTGCCATCATGTGCTATCATGGGTCTATGCGAGTTGACGACTGATTCTTCAACAGACCTATTGGAGGCGAATGCATGCAGAACAACCACCTACCGCTCGTCACTATCAAGCTGGACAACGGCGCGACAATAGGAGCCGAGCTATACCCCGAAGTTGCCCCGAACACAGTCAACAGCTTCATCAGCCTCATCGGTAAGGGCTTTTATGATGGGCTGACATTCCACCGCGTGATTCCAGGCTTCATGATCCAGGGCGGATGCCCGAAGGGGATCGGCATCGGAGGGCCCGGCTACACAATCACGGGTGAGTTCAGCGGCAACGGATTCAGGAACGACCTCAAGCACACGCCAGGAGTGCTCTCAATGGCACGCTCGCAGCATCCCGACTCAGCAGGCTCGCAGTTCTTCATCATGGTAGGCACATCGCCGCATCTCGACGGCAGTTACGCCGCCTTTGGGAAGGTCGTGTCAGGTTACGAAGAAGTGGAGAGCATCGCTCAAGTAGCGCGCGATCGGAACGACAAACCGCTCGCTCCCCAGAGGATGAAGAAGGTTACAGTAGAGCTATTCGGCGTGGAGTATCCAGAGCCCACGATAATGGCCGACTAGCGCTAGGCGAACGGTGCTACAAAGAAGCCGCCTGGCTCATCCCGACATGGAATGAGTCAGGCGGCCCTTATTGTGCGCAACCCTCGAGTCTGCCTGGCCTGGTCCGCAGGCCCCGGTCGTTATGCCGCCAGCGAGGCCACCTCTGCCTGCGCAGACGACTCGCCCACGAGCCTGGTCTCGAGCTCCTCGATCTGCTCGTCTTCCAGTCCCACCAAGTTCTTGAGGTAGTTCACTACCACGGCCCTGACGTTGTCATCGGTGATAGGCTGACCGTTGTTCATCTCCTTGAGCTGGTCGTACATTATCTTCGACACCAGTTTGTAGCCCTCAGTGCCCTTCTGCACCTTGTAGTAGTTCTCGTAGGAGACCATGTAGTCTTCGACAATCTCATCGACTGTCGCTCCACCTAGACCCTCAAGAACTGCTATGACTATGCCCACCCTATCTTTGCCTTCCACGCAGTGAACGGCATACGGCCCGTCGTGCGCTATCATGAACTCCAGAGCAGTCTTTACCTTCGCAGTGAAGTCCTTCGCCGCGAAGTCCACTCCCATCCCGACTGCAATCACGTTCCCTTTGTCATTGAGATCGCGGTAGTACTCGGAATGGGCGAGGTTAGCCGCAGACTCCTCGGGAGTATCCGACAAGTTCAAAACTGTGTTAATCCCGTGCTTCTCAACCAGCCTGGCCGCGTACGACGACCGGTCGTCGCCTAGAGACGGATGTGATGTTCGGTATAGGACCCCTGGCTTTATGTACCCCGCTGTGACCTGTCTGAAGTTCGCGAAAGCTTCGTCGCTGCTATAGTCCTCCCGCTTCTCCAGTTTCGTGAGATGACGGATCTCTATCTCCGACAGATACGTGCCCTTCTCTCGGAGATACACACTCACTTCAGTCCCTGCAGACACGCCGTATTTGGTGGCGAAGTTGCCGTAGTTTATGGCGAGTTGCACACTGCCGCCGCTGATTCTTGCGAGGGGGGTTCCTCTGTCCACATCGCCGTAGATCGTGACAAACGGCATTACAAGCTCGTTTTCACCTATCTTCACGACTACAATGTCCCCTACCTCGGCCCCTGAAGCCGCGACAGTCCCCTGGCTTATGTCTGTCATTGAGTTGCCGTACTTGTCCACCGCAGTGATCTTGCCGCTGAAGAGAAGGGTGCCTTCTGCAGCTGCGACCGCTGCATAAGTACCTAGAGAACCAAGAACCAGAAGCGAGACGACTAACACTATCGACGCCAATCTTCTCAAGTTCTACACCTCAAACCTAACTAGTACCGTGGAATCCCGCACTTATCGGTCGTCTTCGGCGGCCGACATGGTGTCCATGGGTCTTGCATGATCCGTGGCCGTTGCATCCTTCCTTTCCGGGTCCTTGACGAACTGCCTACCTGATGACGTTATCAATTAGCCATGCGATCTTTTCAGCGTCCAGTCCTCCGCCTGCATCATCGCTTGTTTCGATGAGTGTTCCGGCCTCGCCGCCGCCGTCTTCCCAGGAAAGAATCCCGTTTTCCATGTACTCGTGACGCTTCATCTCCCACCGCGCCCGGTATTCGGGATCCCCGAGTAGACCGAGGTGCTCCCAGTAGAAGGTCACGCCCTGGGCGTGGTCTGTGACCGTGAAGTCC
>DAOTAC010000116.1:0-6947 GCA_035382325.1 Bacillota bacterium
AGCACTACGGAATAGCTTCTTAGCTCTTCTTTCCTACTGTAGATTGACGCGGTCCTGCAGCGCGGGTGATTTGAACCGCGCTTGAAACGTATGGTATAATAAACGTTGCAGTGGATAGGTGGCGCAGTATCCTAGTCGGAGCGGGCACTCCTGAAGGCGGGGGTAAAAGACCGCTAAGGGCACATCGATGAAGTCCCTTGTGCTGGCTTTCAACGCCCAGTTGGGGGCTGGTGCAGGGGGTTAAGGTTGTGGGGCGATCCGCAATGGCATGTGGGCGTAGACCCCGCTTCCGCGGAGGCCCAAGTGCGTGGTTGGTTCTACGGCTTGGGGGTAACCTGCATGCGGTACCGGCCTGCAAGTGAATGCAGAATGGTGTTGGGTGCAGCGTAGCCTGCCTTGAGTGGACGTGCAGGATGCGGGTATCAAGTCATGTTCTCCCCGGCCAGGGAGAATGACCTTCTGCCGCCTGAAAGCACGCCTGCAAAAGAGGCTAAGGAATAGCCCGCGCTGCCGAGGAAAACTCCTAGGCTGTTTGCGATGCTTGGCGCCCTGGGGATTACAGTGTGCACTAAGTGGCAATCCAGTTGCTCCTTCGGCGACGAGGAGAGCCTGTCGTAAAGGGAAACCGCCCCCCGGTGACGGGAGGGTGTACAGGCGGGAAAACCTACTGGACCTTAAGTCACAATATTTACTCGGGGCGCTGCCACCTATCGACATGCATCCACATCAAGCAAGACGGGATGAGGTGAACATGGCTTGCCAGAACGACCGGGGAGGATCCTAGCCATCGGGCTGTGGACTCTCGTCCTGTCGGCCGCTTTGAGTTCCAGCTCAGGGGCTTTGGCGGGTACCGTGAACATCGGGTTTTCGATTGCGGTTCTAGTTGCAATAATATCTGCAGGAATTCTGTTCGACATAATTGGCACAGCAGCGACAGCGGCCAGTGAGGCGCCGATCAACGCCATGGCCGCGAACCGTGTGTACGGGGCTCCCGAAGCCTTAGCGATTGTACGGAACGCGCCTGCTGTGGCCAACTTCTGCAACGACTTCGTAGGAGACATATGCGGCACGGTAAGTGGCGCCGTCGGCGCCACAATTGCCATAAGCGCTGCCCTGGCTCCCGGTACGCTTCTATCAAAGTTTGCATCCACGGCCGTGATAGCACTGATCTCCGCAACAACCGTTGCCGGCAAGGCGGCTGGCAAGGAGTTCGCCATCGAATCAGCCAACAGCGTTATGCTGACGGTGGGGCGTACGGTAGCCACATTTCACCGGTATTTCGGCGGCGGCAGATCGACCGGGCCCTCCCGATCAGGCAGTGTATCGAGGTCAAATAGGGGAAATGGCGGGAGCGATAGGAATGGGAGAAATGGCGGGAACGCATGAGGATGACTAGTATTTTGCAGCGGATCCAGTGTCCTGCCGACCTTCGCAAGCTATCCGACAGGCAGGTTGGGCAGCTCGCGGCGGAGATACGCCAGTA
Organism: Bacillota bacterium; assembly: GCA_035382325.1. GTDB lineage: Bacteria > Bacillota > DTU025 > DTU025 > DTU025 > UBA5389. The sequence goes on from DAOTAC010000116.1 coordinate 1,484, forward strand.
CATGATCGATACAGTCTCTCGCACCGGAGGCCATCTGGCGCCTAACCTTGGCGTTGTCGAGCTCACTATAGCCATCCATCTCGCCCTGGATTGCCCACGCGACAAGGTCATATGGGACGTAGGGCACCAGTCGTACGTGCATAAACTCCTCACCGGGCGGCACGGTGTCTTTTCTTCTCTGCGCCAGCAGGGAGGGATAAGTGGTTTCCCAAGACCCGAGGAGAGCCCGTACGATTGTTTCGCCACGGGGCATTCCAGCACTTCCATCTCTGCAGCGCTCGGCATGGCTCGAGCCCGTGACCTCGCCGGCGATGACTACACGGTGTTGGCTGTAATCGGAGATGGCTCGTTTGCCAGCGGCATGGCTTTCGAGGCCATGAACGACGCCGGGCATGCCAATACTCCTTTGATCGTCATTTTGAACGACAATGAGATGTCGATATCCCGAAGCGTGGGCGGCCTCGCAAGCTACCTTGGATCAGTCAGAGCCAATCCCTGGCGCAGGCAGCTTAGATCCCGTGTTCAGCAGGCGGTACTCAGCATACCCGTCATCGGTCGGGCACTTCGCGCTCTCGGCCATTCGATCAAGAGAAGCGTCAAGTCTCTCCTCTTGCGGGGCATGCTCTTCGAGGAACTGGGATTCATGTATATCGGCCCCATCGACGGCCACAATGTGCGCACGGTTCGACGAGCAATCGAAGATGCGCGGCAGGCCGGTGGGCCTGTGTTGATCCATGTGATCACGCGAAAGGGCCTAGGCTATGCGCCCGCTGAAGCCAATCCGGCCAGGTTTCACGGAACCGGTCCGTTTGACGTACGGACAGGCGAAGCGGCGCCCAATGAACGCAAGTCGTTCACATCACATTTCAGCGATTTCATGGTGCATGCCGGCGCCGCTGACGATAGATTAGTCGCCATCACTGCCGCCATGGCCGACGGCACTGGTCTCAGAGCATTCGCAGAGCGCTTCCCCGATCGTTTCTTCGATGTGGGCATAGCGGAGCAGCATGCAGTCACCATGGCTGCGGGCCTGGCTGTAGGCGGGCGCCGACCTGTTGTAGCCATCTACTCTACGTTTTTGCAGCGCGCCTATGATCAGGTGCTTCATGATGCTGCAATCGAGAACATTCCCGTAGTATTCGCCATTGACCGGGCAGGAATAGTAGGAGAGGACGGCTACACCCATCAGGGGTCGTTCGATGTGGCTTTCATGCGCCATATCCCCAAGATGACGGTGATGAGCCCCAAGGACGAAGCCGAGCTGTACTCGATGATGCAGGCCGCTTTGGACCATATGGGGCCGTGCGCTGTTCGCTACCCCAGGTCGGCTGCGCCGGGCGTAGGTGTGCGGTATCCGGCTGACCCGGTGGAAATAGGGCGGGCGGAAGTGATCCGCGACGGTCGGCATTGCGCCATTTTTGCTTTGGGGCCAATGGTATACCCTGCTCTCGAAGCGAGCAGGATTCTGTCGACGCGTGGCGTAAGTTGTGCAGTGGTGAATGCCAGGTTCGTCAAGCCGCTAGATACGAGCATATTGGCGCAATATGCGTCTGCTACGGGCCTGATCATAACGTGCGAGGATGCGGCGCTTCCCGGAGGTTTCGGTTCGGCGGTCCTCGAAGCGTTGGCCCAGGCGGGCATGGGCGATGTTCGCGTTGTCAGGTTGGGCATTCCGGATCGCTTCATAGAGCATGGGCGGCGCGACGACATACTTGCCCAACTTGGGCTGGACGGCCGGGGCGTGGCCGCTGCGGTGCTCCGGGCCCTCTCCGAGCGAGCCGATGCCAAAGGGTCGGGCGGTGGTATACGTGTCTCAACCGTGTAAGTCCCGCCTCGACCAGCTGCTTGTAGAACGGGGCCTGGCGCCGAGCCGGGAGGCGGGTCGTCGTGAGATTCTGGCCGGATGCGTCTGGGTCGCCGGGATGCGTGAAGACAAACCAGGCACCATGGTGCGCGCGGACTCAGAGATAGAGATCCGGCGGTCTGGCCCGCGCTTCGCGAGTCGAGGCGGCGAGAAACTCGCGCACGCCATGGACGTATTCGAGCTCGATGCGAAGGGACGCACAGCGGTTGACATCGGGGCGTCCACAGGGGGATTCACAGACGTCTTGCTGCGCGCTGGCGCGATTCGTGTGTACTGTGTGGACGTTGGATACGGGCAGCTGGCGTGGGAGCTCCAGCAGGACCCCCGAGTGGTAGTGATGGACCGCACCAACGCGCGTCATCTTGTGCCCTCGATGTTCGATCCGCGGCCTGACCTTGCGACGGTTGATGTCTCCTTCATCTCGCTTTCAAAGATCCTGCCTGCCCTGCGCGAGGTGTTGACTGTGCAAGCCGAGGCTGTATGCCTGGTCAAGCCGCAATTCGAGGCAGGTCGCGACAAAGTGGGTAAGCGGGGCGTTGTGCGCTCGCCAGAGGTCCACGTCGAGGTGTTGATGAATGTGGCGGAGTACGCCTGGGGCAGCGGGTTTTGCGTGGCGGGGGTCACAGCCTCGCCCATCCGCGGGCCGGAGGGTAATGTCGAATTCTTGATGTATCTGTTCAGGGGGGATCATGACCGCCCGAGCATATCGGTGGATGCGTTGCACGGCAATGTGCTGCGAGTAGTCGCCGAGGCCCATGCACAGCCTAGATAAGTCCGGCTGGTAGCGGAGGAGGGGTTACTACGAAGAAGGCCGCAATAGTGGTGCGAAAGACAAAGCCGGAGGCCGACCTGGTAGCCCTCCAGATAGAGTCGTGGATGAAGCGCGCGGGTATCGACACTGCTCTCGACTACAGCTGGGACGGGCCGTTGCCCGATTCGACCGATTGCGTGATCGTGCTGGGTGGCGATGGCACGCTTCTTTCAGTGGCGAGGCGTGCTGCCCGGGCGGGGATCCCCATACTCGGCGTCAACATGGGTAACCTGGGCTTCCTTACCGAGGTCGAGCCGGTCAACCTCGAAGAAGCTTTGGAAGCTCTGGTGCGCGGGGATTACACCATAGAAGAGCGAACGATGGTGCAGGCGACTGTGATGAGGACCGGCAAAAGCGTCGCGTCGCTTGTGGGGCTAAACGACGTTGTGATCAGCAAGGGCGCCTTTGCACGCATTATCAGTCTGGACATCTTCGTAAACGACGAGTACTACTCCACATTCCCGGCTGACGGGATCATCATCTCCAGTCCTACAGGGTCCACTGCGTACTCGCTCTCTGCGGGAGGGCCGCTTATCAGCCCGAGCATCGACGTCATGTTAGTAACCCCCATATGTCCGCACACTCTGTTCTCGCGCTCGCTGGTAATTGCAGGTGATGACAGGGTGCGCGTGGTCGTGGAGGCTCCGCATGAGGAAGTCGCAGTGACAGTCGATGGGCAGGTTGGCTTCAAAGTAGAATCGCACGATGAGATCATCGTCGAGCGGGCGCCGGAAGTTACGCGCTTCGTGCGCCTTCGAGCCAAGAGCTTCTACGGTACCATGCGTGAGCGTTTGAAACAAGACCGTCTATGATACCGACGTGCGGGAGGGGTCGATGGTGAAGGCCAGGCGCCACCAGAGAATTCTGGACATAGTGAGGAGCAAACCCATTCAGACTCAGGAGGATCTATCCGCGGAGCTTGCACGCGAGGGAATGTCGGTTACCCAGGCCACGATATCCCGGGACATCAAAGAACTGCGGCTGATCAAAGCGCCAGTGGGCGATGGGTCTTACCGGTACACCGTTCCGGTCGACCGCAATATTGAAGACATCAACAGACGGATCGAACGCGTGTTTCGCGAGGCCGTGATAAGCGTTGAAGACAGCGACAATATTGTGGTCGTCAAGACACTCGAAGGCGCGGCGCAAGCCATCGGCGCCATTGTGGACGATTTGGACTGGCCCGAGATAGTGGGCTCACTGGCAGGCGATGATACGATTTTCGTCGTAGTGAAACCGGCGGATAAAGCCCCGGAGATAATGGCCAGGTTCAACAAGTTCCGTAGGTGACAGCGGCGGGGGCGGAGTCATGCTATTGGAGATGGACGTCCGAAACTATGCTCTGATAGAGCACATTTCCATTCAGTTTGGCGACGGCTTTAATGTGCTCACAGGCGAGACGGGCGCGGGAAAGTCTCTCGTCATCGACTGTCTCGGTCTGGTCGTCGGCGGCCGGGCATCAGCAGAATCCGTTCGAACGGGCGCCGAATCCGCCGTAGTGGAGGCGGTCTTCGATCTGTCACAAATGGCCTCCATGGCGGACATCCTTTCGGAACAGGGAATCGATCCAGAACCCGACGGCACGCTGGTGGTTTCGCGCGAGGTGTGGCCGCAGGGCCGTTCGCGATGCCGAGTGAACGGCCGCACTGTCACGCTCACATCGCTTGCGGCCATCGGCGAATTCCTGGTCGACATATACGGCCAGCATGAATACCAGTCGCTGGCCCGTCCTTCACGCCACTTAGCTCTTCTGGATTCCTTCGGAGGCGCCGAGCTTTCCAAGGCCCTCGCGGCTTACAGGGCCAAATACGCCCTGTGGAGGTCGGCCCACCGTGAGCTGGCCCAACTTAAGGCAGACGCCCGTGAGCGCGCTCGTCGATCCGATCTCCTGGCGTTCGAGGTCAACGAAATCGAGTCCGCGAAGCTCCAGCCGGATGAGGACGTTCTTCTTGCGGCTGAGCACACGATACTTGCCAACGCCGAGCGCCTTTTGGGCGGGGTGAGCCAGGCATTTGAGCTGGTCTACGAGTCAAGCCGGCCCGATTCTCCGTCGGCCTACGACATGCTTGCCGATGCCCTCGCCCATCTGGATGCGGCTGCGCGGATCGACGCTTCCTTGACCCCAGTGCGCGATTTGTTGGCGTCCATGTGCGAACAGGCCGGCAGCGTCGGTCGGGCCATGCGTTCGTACCGGGAATCCATCGACTTCAGCCCCCAGCGCCTCGCAGCCGTGGAGGAGCGCCTGGCCGCCATAGCGAGGCTCAAACGCAAGTACGGCGACACGCTGGCAGAGGTGATAGAGCATGGGCGCGCAGCGCGCGAGGCGCTGGATCTGGTGGTTCATGCAGACGAGCGCTCTGCTGAGCTGGAACGGCGGGTGGCGGAATATGCCGAGGATGCAGCCGGGGCAGCAGCGGAAGTATCGGAAATCAGGGGCCGAATCGCCTCTCGCCTGGAACACGATATCACCTGTGAGCTTTCCGAGCTGTCGATGCCCAAGGCGGCTTTCCAAGTGCAAATCCGGAAAACCCGGGGCGATGCGGAGCAGGAGCTCATTGTGGACGGCCAGCCATGTATTTTGGGGCCGAACGGTGTGGACGATGTGGAATTCCTCTTCTCGGCCAACCCCGGGGAAGAGCCGAGGCCGCTTTCGCGCATTGCCAGCGGGGGCGAGATGAGCCGGGTGATGCTGGCGATCAAGTCGGTGCTGGCGCAGGTGGATGATATGCCGACAATGGTCTTTGATGAGGTGGATCAGGGCATCGGGGGTGAGGCGTCCATGGCGGTTG
>DAOTAC010000117.1:0-6871 GCA_035382325.1 Bacillota bacterium
GCCCGGTAGTAGTCAGCAGGCATGAGCGTGGCCGGATCGATAATATGATGAAGAACCCTGCCATTGACAATGTAGTACCTCATGTAATCGCCGCTGCTGGCCACTGAAGAGTCTTTGATGAATATGACGTCCAGCACATTCTGCTCGTCCGGCGCTATCGACTCGTCTGGGTTCTGTATGCCTACGCCCCAACGTTCGCGGACGCCATCGAAGGGCTTCCCGATTGCCCGGATATTGCCGCCTGAGCTTATGAGCGCTGACTTGAGCCCAGCTTCGGCCATCTCACGTGCCACGATCTCAGTCGCATAGCCCTTTGCCACCGCGCCCACATCCAGGCTCATCTCCGAATCGGAAAGGTACACAGTACTGTTCTCGGTATCGATTATCACCTTGTCGATATCAGTGTGCCGCTCAGCCTCGCGCAGGTCTTTCATGGGTGGAAGCTCGGCATGCTCGGGATCATTCTGCCCTTCCTCACGATAGTCATGCCATATTCGCAGCACTGCTCCCATAGCTACATTGGTCTTGCCACCTGTGCGCCTATACCAGTCCTTTGCAAAGAGCAAGAGGTCGATTAGCTCCTTGTCCACTTTCACAGGCTGTACGCCCGCATTGTCATTAATCGTCTTGACGTTGTTCACACCCTGATAGTCGTTGTATATGTCATACAGCTGATGGAGCTTTTGGAAACGCGTGCGGATCTTCGCGAAATGGGAGTTGAACTCCTCCTCGCTCCGGGTGTATGCCACGACTGTAACTAGAGTGTTGAAGACGTCAAACAGGCTGTCGCTGTGCTTGCTATATGTGTTGCTCATCCTCTGGCAGCCGGCAAGCGCCGATGCCAGCAAGATCGCCGCAATAACCGCTGCGATGTGCCTGACAGTTCTACCCTTCATTTGCATCACCAACTGGTATTCTAGCAGGCCCGCTCACTTCGGCGCAAGAGCAGGCGCTGAATCGCTGAGTCGCTAAACCGCCACAAACCTCCCCCATTTGGCATGGAGGAGGTTTGCACAAGGAACACTTGTTCGCTTAATATGCGTTTGCTCTGCCTACTTCGCGTTCGCGTAGGATTCAGCAACAGCGGCAATGTAGTCGCCGACGGTTACTGTTACGGTAGAGGTGAGCTCAGGGACATCCGGCACAGCGGGATGCGAGGCGTCACGCTGCTTGACCTTGAGTGACTTGATCTCCGCCACGGTCTTACCGACCATCCACTTCTCAAACTCGGCGATCTGCTCGAACCATTCCTTCTTGATGGACGAAGCCTTGCGCATGCCATAGCCGTCGCCCAGCTCAATCTTGGTCTTGAACTCGCCGGCCTTGTCTGCCGCGACCTTGCCGTCCTTGTCGAATGGTACCTTGGTCTGGGCAGTGTCGATTATGGTGCGTACGACCTTGCCGTCCTTATCGAACATGGTGGCCGCAATCGTGAGGTTCACCTCGGCGGCTGCCGCCTTGGATTTGGCAGTCGAAATATCGTGCCCAAGGCCGAGCTTCACAGCTCCCGCCGGAACGTCCACGGCGTTCTTGTATGCCTCTTCAACGGCAGCGATGTAATCCTGAACGGTCATGGTGACAGTGGAAGTGAGTTCGGGGACATCCGGAACAGATGGATGCGACGCGTCGCGCTGCTTGACTTTGAGAGACTTGATCTCAGCCACGGTCTTGCCAACCATCCACTTCTCGAACGCAGCGATCTGCTCGAACCATTCCTTCTTGATGGAGGAAGCCTTCCGCATGCCGTATCCATCGCCCAGCTCAACCTTGGTCTTGTTCTCAGCGGTCAGATCAGAAGTGACTTTGAGATCCTTGTCGAAGTTCACTTTGGTCTGGGCAGTATCGATGATAACCTCAATCACTCTGCCCGCCTTGTCGAAGGCTACTGCAGCCATAGTCGTGTCGACCTGAGCAACCGGGGGAGTCACCTTTCCATTCTTATCTACTACTAGGTCTTTGGAGCTTGCAATCGAGGTGACGTGTCCAAGCCCGACTTTCTCTGCAGACTGCTGGGGCGACCAGCCAACCAAGATGAAGAGAGCCGCGGCGAGCAGAAGAACCGATACTGCTTTTTTCATGTCTCCTCTTCCTTTCCGATGTGCGGTTTTGGTGCTTTCCATTCTTGCACTCTGTACCATCGTGAACCATGGCACAAACCTGGCGATGGGCAATGTGATCTCGCCCTGAGCAAGTGCAGCCTGTCGCAAGTGACACTTTCAGGATTCGCTGCCGGGATTACACATTTCGCCTGCCCACGCCGGGCACAACTAATTATACCCTATACCCCCTTAGGGTAGCAAGGGCAAATCGAAGGTCAGTCAAAGGCCAATCAAAGGCAAATCAAAGGCGCGATGATTCCTTCGCGTCGTCGTGCACCGCGTTCATCTCCGAGGCAATAAGCTTTCCGGTGGGAGTGGCGGCCAACCCGCCGAGGGCTGTCTCTCTGAGCGCCGCCGGCAGTTCGCGTCCGATCGCCCCCATGGCCCAGATGACCTCATCGGCTGGTATGACGCTTCGAATGCCGGCCAGAGCCATGTCGGCTGCAGCCAGCGCTACCGCCACTGACGTAGCATTCCGCTTGATGCACGGAACCTCTACCAGTCCGGCGACGGGATCGCATACCAGACCCAGAAGTCCCTTGAAAGCCAGCGCCACTCCGTTGGCGCACTGCTCGGGTGTGCCGCCTGCGATCTGGACAGCCGCGGCTGCCGCCATGGCTGCGGCCGCCCCGCATTCCGCCTGACACCCGCCGGCCGCCCCGGCCAGAGTGCTGCTGCGTGCGATGACTGCGCCCACACCGCCGGCGGCAAACAGGGCATCTATGAGCTCGTCGTCGCCGGCGCCCCGTATCTCGCCCACCGAGAACAGCACCCCGGGAAGCACTCCGCATGACCCGGCAGTGGGCGCCGCTACGATCCGGCCCATGCTGGCGTTCACCTCAGCCACTGCCAGCGCATAGGCGATCGCGCTGGCAAGCGGCTCTCCCCCGATGAGCACGGGAGCGCCGCCCGCTGTGCCGTCAGCTATTGCCGTGCGAGTTCGGGTCCGGGTCTGGCTCCGGGTCTGGGTTCGGGCCTCGGCCATCCGCCGCGCGTCTCCTCCCGTCAATCCGCTCCTGGATCGAACGCCGGCAAGCCCACGACCGACTGAATCTCGCATGACCGCCAACCGCTCCTGCATCTTGGAGTTGAGCGCATCCTCGGGTTGATCCGAGTCCAGTGCTTCCCGTTCGCGCACAGTGGCGCCGATTGAAAGCGATCGGGACGTAGCAGCATCAGTCAACTCAGCAATTGATGTGTACATCTAGATACTCCCCTTCCATCCCGCGCGGCTCACGCTAATACCACGGGAGGCAGCGCAATGACGGTGTCGATGCCTGAAATCCGCGTGATCAGCGCACGAGCCTCCCTCGATACTGGCTGGTCGAGCTCAATGATAGCCAGCGCCCGCGCGTGACGCCCTTCCCGCGACACTCGCATCGCTGCGATATTGACGTCCTCGGTTGCCAGAATGGAGGTGATCTTGGCTATCACTCCAGGCTGATCGCGATATGACACAATCAGAGCATGGCTTGTTCCCGTAAAATCGACATCAAACCCATCGATCCTCGTTATCAGAATGTTGCCGCCTCCCACTGATGATCCCGCTACCGCAGTATGAGAACTATTCGGGCCCGCAAGTTCCATCAGCACGCTGTTGGGATGGACATCGCCCAGGTCGGCGCAGGAGAACGAGAACTCCATGCCTTGCTCGCGGGCAATGCGGAATGAATCCGGGATCCGTTCATCATCCGGACGCATTCCGAGAATGCCTGCGACAAGAGCAACATCCGTGCCGTGCCCTCTGTAGGTCTGTGCGAACGATCCATGTAACGTCAGAGCCGCTCGAGACGGCTGCCCCCCCATAATGACGCGTCCAGCCAGCCCGAGTCGCACCGCGCCGGCGGTGTGCGAAGAAGACGGCCCTACCATTATCGGCCCGATGATATCGAAAACGCCGTTCACGTTGGTCTGCCTCCCGTTGCAGTCGTGGTTGCAGTTGTCGTTGCCTGCAGTTAAGTTCATACTATTCGCCCAATCACGTGGTTACCCTGCATCTCGTCGCTGGTCTTCTGCAGGAAGATGCTACTCAGGGCGCGCCATGGAGTCGGCGCCTGCACTGGCAGAACCGCGCCCGGGCCAGGTGGATCAGTCAACTGACCTGATCTCCTGACCCGGGCGCGGAACGGACCGAATGCCCGTAGCTTCAACTACTGAGCGTGAACGTAACCATAGAACCAGGCATCGCCATCGTTGCTCGCGTCAATGAACGTGATCTTGACGCGCTGGCCGGGCTTGATGCCGCCTTGGAGCTTGAAGGCGTACTCCGGCTGCGCGTCTACTTGAGACGAAACGGTGTAACTGGCCAGTTCATCTCCTTGTATCGACGAAATGACGATGACATCGCCTGGGGCTTCGACGAAAGCTGTCTCGACAGCTTTGACCTTAACTGCGCCGTCGCCGGCCAATACCGTGAACCCGGGCGCCTCAGGGTAGGCAACCTCCGGTATCATTGCCTTACCTTCATACGGCGGCATTCCCTTCATTTTCTCCGTAAACTCCGCCTTCACAACGGCCAGTGACTCAGGATTGGTAAGAAGCTCTATGCCCAGTGCTGCGAGGGCCTTGGACGCCTGCACAGCGCCTTCAAAGCCATACACGGCTCCGCTCTGGGTAGCAGCCTCGACGGAGTGTCCGGCCGTACCAGGCGCCCAGGTAGCTATCCCCAGGGTAGTGCTGGGCGTTTTCCACGTCACATCACCGATGGGGTTAGATCCGAAGCTCTGACTTCCGGTAGGTTCCTTGATCTCCTTATCCGGGATTCCGTTGATCCCAAGCGCCTTCATCTGCGCAATCTGGCCATCGGTGAACTCCGCAGGCCCGACCGATTCTATTGACTTTACGGCCAACAGGGCCAGCGACTTGTTGGGTACCTTGTTGTATATTCCCGAGCTGAACCCAATCTCTAGTTCAGTGCCAGTGGCGAGCGCAGCAGCCTTGGCACAGTCGTCGATCCGCTTCCGAGCGTAGGCCACGTCGGGGTACTTGGGCGCGCGTATGAAGTATCGACTGGCGGCAGTAGCCGGGACTATGTTTGGAGCAGCTCCGCCGTCGGTAATCACATAGTGTATCCTCATCTCCTGGATCAAGTGCTCCCGCAGGAAGTTAACGGCGATGTTCATGATCTCAACAGCGTCCAGCGCGCTCAGGCCCTTCTCCGGAGCAGCCGAAGCGTGCGCGGCTTTGCCCTTGAACTTGTACTCCACATGATCCATGGCCATCGTGCTTCCGAACTCGGAGGTGTTCTCGGTGCCGGCATGGAAGCTGAGGAGAACGTCGACATCGTCGTAGTACCCGGCGGCCGCGACCAGAGGTGCCACGTCCCACACTTCCTCCGCAGGGTTCAGGAACACCTTGATCGTGCCTGGAATCTGGTGTGATTCCATGGCGCTCTTAATCGCCATGGCGGCAACCACACCCGCCGCTGTGTTGAGATTATGACCACACGCATGCCCAACACCAGGCAGAGCGTCAATGTCCTCATATATGCCCAGGACCGGCTGGCCTAAACCCCAGGTGGCCACGAGGCATGTGGGAATGTCCGCAGCTGACTGCTTGATGGCAAACCCGGCGCCGGCGAGCACGTCGCGTGCCTTGACATACGACTTGTACTCATCCAGCCCTATCTCTTCATATTCCCAGAGCGACTTGGCTATGTCCACTGTAAGGTCCTTGTTGTCCTCCGCGAACTGGATCGCTGTGGCTTTGGCGCTCGCTGACACGGTTGCGATCGCGCCGGACCCGACAGCTCCGGCAGCAACCGATGATGCAAGAATAGTCATAGATAGCAGACAGACGATGATGAGGGTTGTGAGGGAATAGCCTTTGATGTTGCATTTCATTCTGGATGGGACTCCCTTTCTGTATGTAGTAGGCTATGTCCCCGATTATAGACTGTATCTTCATACAATGCAATATCATTTCTATGTAATCTCTAAGTCAGAATCGCTTGGGTAGGTGCTAATCGTCTGAATGCGCGCCGGAAACGGCGCCTCCTTACTGCCGAAACGGCTGCCCGGCGAATCCGCAGGCAGAGGCGGGTTCCATCCAGATACCCCACCCGAAGTGAGGTGAAGTGGACCCGTCCCCATGGGGACGCGCGGTTTCGGCCATAGATGAAGCGAAGCCTGGCACCAGGTGAAGCGCAGCTCCGGATTGCTTGGTTTGTGGCAAAATCTAGGTGCCTCTTTCCGAGACACATCGCCAAACGCCGTCAGGCTTCCCTCAGCACGCGTTCGAGCTCGAGGATGTCGCCGATCACCAGGTCAGCCTGGTTCTTCGCCCTGTGGTCGGCCTTCTCGACTAGCACTGTGGTCATGCCAAACACTGACTTGGCAGTCTCGAGGTTACGCAGGTTGTCCTCCACCAAAACGCACTGGTCGCCTCTCACGCCCAGTCGCGCCAGAATCCGGCGATATGCCTCCGGATCGGGTTTGGGGCAGTAGCCTGCGGCCTCGAAATCGAATATGCATTCGAAATGGGAAGGTGACACGCGGAGCGCCGACAGTACCCGGCGCGCGTGGTTCTGGCTTGCGTTAGTGAAGATCGCTTTAGACGGACGCAGGCGCCCCAGCATCCTGTCGAGGGCGGGATTGGGTTCTATGTACTCGGAATGCGGCACAGCATGGACATACTCCATGTAGTCGCCAACGTCCACTCCGTGCAGTTTATGCAGGCCGTTTAAAGTGACGCCGTACTCGCTCACGTAACGCTGACGGCGCTCCTCGGCCTCGTCCGGAGACCACCCCAGACGCACGACCATGTACTCCACA
>DAOTAC010000118.1:0-6836 GCA_035382325.1 Bacillota bacterium
CGCCCATGGCGGCAGACTCGACCCGCACTATGGACTGGATTCCGTCGGTCTGGCCTGCGCGAGCTCCCACATACTCCACCCACGAAAGGGCCGCCTCGGCCGAAATCTCCCTGAGCCGTTTCCAATCGCCCTTCTGAAATGCCGTCACGAACTCACCTGCCACCTGCTCGGCCTGTGGCAGCCCGACGCCGGCGGAGGCGGCGTTGCCCGATGACGAAATCGCAAGCAAAATCAGCACTGCCAGCAGGGCCAGCGCCCATCTGGCCCGTAAACATCGTTTATTGCACATATGTACGCCCCCTTCCGAACGTATAACCAGACAACGCTATCCTGCTGCCTGGTCTTTCTCCTTGGGCTGGTTATCCTTTCCGATTACGTCCTGCACAGCCCATTTCGCGAAACGCATGATGACCCTCTCGCCCTGGTCAGCCACATTCACAATTAGGGCGTCATCTTTGATGTCGAGGATCTCGCCGTAGAGCCCGCCAATGGATACGATGCGGTTACCCTTGCGCAGCCCCGCCATCATCTCTTCGCGTTTCTTCTGTTGAGTCTTCTGGGGCCTTATGACCATGAAGTACATGACCCCAATCAGCACCACGAACGGAAGCAACATACCGATCAGGCTCTGACCTGATGCAGCTCCAGGAGCCGCCGCAGCCGCTATTGCCATAAGACTATTCCTCCATTCCCTGTCCGGCTTTTGTCCGAGTTGCCTAGTTATTATACCAGACTCGCCACGTTTCCTTCCGGTACTCATCAAAACTTCCGTCTATGATGGATTCGCGGATTTCCTCCATCATCCGGACCAAGTGCCTCAAGTTGTGAATGGATGTAAGGCGGATCCCCAGAACCTCCCCGGCCTTCAACAGGTGCCGGATATAGGCCCTGGTGAAGTTCTGGCACGCATAGCAGTCACACCCCGGATCGAGCGGACGGAAGTCCTCTGCATATGCCGCATCGCGCACGATGATCCGGCCTTCACGCGTGAACACGGTCCCATTTCGCGCGACCCTGGTGGGCAACACACAATCGAACATGTCGACCCCACGCGCCACCCCCTCAAGCAAGGCGTCAGGCGAACCTACGCCCATAAGGTATCGGGGCTTGTCATGAGGCAGGCAGGGCACCGTCTCATCCAGCATGGCATACATCACATCCTTGGGCTCTCCCACCGACAGCCCACCGATGCCATAGCCCGGAAATCCCAGCGAGACCATATCCTCTGCGGACTTCCGTCTGAGGTCTGCATACACCGACCCCTGCACTATCCCAAACAGCGCCTGCCTGCCCCCGTTGTGCGCTGCAAGGCACCGCTGGGCCCAGCGAGCCGTCATCGCCGCCGACTTCGCCGCATAGTCATGATCGCACGGATATGGAGCGCACTCATCGAAGCACATGGCGATATCGGCGCCTATGGCCATCTGTATCTCCATCACGCGCTCAGGTGTGAACAGGTGCTTTGATCCATCGATGTGCGAACGGAACTCGACTCCCCGCTCCGTGATCTTGCGTAGCGGCCCCAGCGAGAACACTTGATAACCACCACTGTCCGTCAAGATGGCTCCGTCCCACGACATGAACTCGTGTAAGCCGCCCGCTCGCTCGATCAGGTCATGCCCCGGCCTAAGGTAGAGGTGGTACGTGTTGCCCAGGACGATGCGGGCGCCCAAGGCCCTGAGCTCGTCAGGCGAGACTGTCTTCACCGAGGCCTGAGTGCCGACGGGCATGAACACCGGCGTCAGGATGTCCCCGTGCGGCGTGTGGAGTATACCCGCTCTGGCCCGCCCATCGGAAGACTGCTTCACTACTTCCAAAGTCACTGTCGGAATCAATATCACCCCTACTGCCTCCGGCGATGTCGCTACAGAATCAGCATAGCATCGCCAAAGGAGAAGAACCTATACTCCTCCTGCACTGCGCGGCGGTACGCGTCAAGGACGAACTCGCGGCCTGCAAATGCCGACACCATCATGATCAGCGTCGACTTGGGCAGGTGGAAATTGGTGACCATCGCGTCGGTGGCGCGGAATACATAGCCGGGATATATGAAGATGCTGGTCCAGCCCGTGCCGGGCATCACCCGGCCGCCCGCGTCCGCGGCGCTTTCCAACGTGCGTACAGTGGTCGTGCCCACCGCAACTACGCGTCCCCCTGCCGCGCGGGCGGAGTTAATGGCCTCAGCAGTCTGCTCCGACACTTCGTAGTGCTCGGAATGCATGACATGCTCCTCGACCTGCTCCGTCTTTACCGGTCGAAACGTACCCAGGCCCACATGAAGCGTGACCCGGGCGATCACCACACCCGCCTGTTCGATCTGCCGGAGCAGCTCTGGGGTGAAATGCAGCCCCGCAGTGGGGGCAGCGGCCGATCCGCGCTCCCGCGCATACACCGTCTGGTAGCGGTCAGGCTGGTCCAGCCGGCTCTTTATGTAGTGAGGCACAGGCATCTCCCCGACAGCGTCGACCAGAGAGTCGACGTCCAGCCCCGCGGCTGCGGAAAGCTGCAGCACCCGCCCGCCATACTCCGTCTTGCTCAGCACGAGCCCTGTCATGCGTCCGCCTGCGAACGTCAGGGTCTGGCCAACTTGAGCCCGGCGGCCCGGCCTGGCCAGGCATTCCCATACATCCCCGCCCCTAGGGGTGAGCAGAAGAATCTCCACCTTGCCGCCTGTGGGTCGCGTAGCAGCGAGGCGCGCCGGGATAACTCGCGTATCGTTCAGCACCAATACATCGCCGGGCCTAAGGTATTCAGGAAGGTCCCGGAAGTGCCTGTGCTCCACTCGATGCTCGTTTCGCGTCAGTACCATGAGGCGCGAAGCGTCCCGCGCGGCCAGGGGAACCTGAGCAATCAAGTGCTCAGGCAGTACGTAATCGAAGTCCTCAACGCGCATATGCGAATCCTTTCCCCAAAAGAGGCGTCTAGTACTCACCAAACCCCAGTCTATCCAGCATAGACTCATCATCGCGCCACCTGCGCCGGACTTTCACCCACAGCTGCAGGTTTACTTGCGATCCCAAGAGCCTCTCAATTTCTGACCTGGCCATCACACCGGCCTGCTTAAGCACGCGTCCGCCCGCGCCGATCACGATTCCCTTGTGCGATTCCCGCTCCACAAGCACCTGAGCGTCGATATCGACGATGTCGCGGTCCTCCCGACGCACCATCCTGTCGATGACAACAGCCACCGAGTGCGGCACTTCCTCGCGCGTAAGAAGCAGCAGTTTCTCGCGGATCAGTTCGGCCGCGAGGAACTCCTCCGGCCTGTCCACCACCACATCAGTCGGATAGTACATGGGCCCGTCGGGCATCGCCGACGCGATCTCGCAAGCGAGGCCCTCCATGTTCTGCCCTGTCGCAGCCGACACCAGCCGCACGCGCTCAAAGTGCGCCAGCCGTCGTGATCTGGCCTCGGCCTCCGCCAGCTGTTCCAGACGAACAGCATCGATCTTGTTGACCAGAAGCCATGCAGGTGTGTCTACTTCGGCTATGTATGATGCTACGGCTTCGTCCTCAGGTCGCCCACTAGATGTCGCATCGGCGACAAAGAGGATTAAGTCGACCTCTTCCATGGCGGACCGAGCCGTGCGCACCAAACGGTCGCCCAGATTATGACGGGCTCTGTGTATTCCGGGAGTGTCCAGGAACACTACTTGAGCATCGGGCAGATTTGCGATCGCCGCAATCTTGTTGCGGGTAGTCTGAGGCTTGTCCGATACAATGGACACCTTCGCCCCGACAAGGCTATTGATGAGAGACGACTTGCCCACGTTGGGCTTCCCGACGACGGCTGCAAATCCGGACTTCACAGGCTGAGATCCTCCGGCTGGAATGCATTGGGCAGCAGATCGCGCACTCTCATCGTAAATGCGGCGCCGGCATCGCCCACCATGGTCACCGGCGTGTCAAGGCCGAATTCCGACATGAACTGCCGGCAGATCCCGCATGGGCTCACAGGCTCCGGCACACTGGAGTATACCACTACGTAATCGAATTGTCGCTCGCCTTCGGATATGGCCTTCACGAAGGCAGTGCGCTCGGCACAGATCGTTGCGCCATATGAAGCGTTCTCCACGTTGCAGCCGGTGAAGATGCGACCGCTCCTGCCCAGAACCGCCGCACCCACCCGGAATCCGGAGTAGGGGACGTACGCTTTCTCGCGGGCCTCCCTAGCTGCCCGGATCAGCTCGCGTAGGGCAGAGCTACCCACTGCCGCTGCGGCTTCACTGATGTCAGCTTCTCGGACCCCCTGGTCTGGGTTGCCCAACTCTACAGACCTCCTCTTGTGTATGCGCTGAGGTGGACGGAGGACTCGCGACGGATTTCGATGCGCTTTCCCGTCTGCGCAAATCTCGCCGACACCGGCTTAAGCGCCCGCTCCAGCGCCGCAGGATTGCCCACAGCATTGATGTGTATGGGGTTGACTGCGACAGGACGTTGGTTCACTAGGACTATTGGCCCTATGCACCTCACCGATGACGTGGCCACTACCCGCTCCCCACCCACCTGCGCGCCGAGTGCGCCGGCGGCGAAGAGCGAATCCAATATCTCCAGCACGTCCTTTTGGTGGACTATCTCGTCCCAGGCATACCCCGACGGCGCGTCGTACGCCATCACGGTAATACCAGGTCCCTCCAGCTCAGCGAGGCCCGCATCTTGCCGTGCCTGAGCTATGGATGTACGCAGAGAGTCTATCTCGCGAGCTAAGGCCCCTGCCTGTACCACGGGGTCGCCTGCCTCAAATGACACGCCCGACGCGCTCACAATGAGCTCAATGGTCTCAGGCGACCTCGCGATGACGGGGTCTTTGGAGATGGCCTGCACGGTATCGCGGGATAAGGCGCCCCGTCGATCCTGAACAGAGGAATTGGAGCCATGGGGCGTAATGAGAATGTACGCCTCCGCTCCCTTGTGGCTTCGCACGCGCGCGTCCTCCGACACCAAAGCGGCCACACGTTCATTTGCCGCTCGTGCCCGGTCCGCGTGTGTCGACGAGTACAGCCCGGCGGCCGTCTCGGCAAGCTCGCGACCGATCTCCTCACGGCTGCGCGCGTGGGCTATTGTCTCAGCTGCACCCGAAAGCACCGGTTCAGCCGATCCCACGCCGGTCGGCTCATCGCGTTCCAACGACGCTCTGGCCAGTTCGATATAGGCCATGGATCCGCTTCGGGCCATGTCGAGCTGCGTGAGCTCGCCCGGAAGACGAATGAAACCAAGCTGCCTGGCTATGACGAGCGAGTCGAAGAGCAGTACGATTGACGCAAGGAGCAGTAGGGCAAGCCAGTTAAGCTCGCCCATCCTCACCCGGACTCGCCGATACTTGACACGCCGCCGTTTGGGCGGACGGTCACTGGGCGCGGTACGGCGGTAGGCTAAGGCTGTCATACCGCTCCACTTCCACTCTTATCCCCCACCGCTTGAGGGAGTTTCTGATAAGGTCGAGGCTACTTTCGAGCACCTGCGTATCCCCTACCGCCCTGACCACCACAGGGTTGACCGGAATCGGCCTCTGGTTGACGAGGACTTGAGCACCCGCCGACCTTATCGATGAGGTAGCAACCAATCGCTGCCCGCCCACCTCGATGCCCTGGGCGCCCGCGGCGAACAGCTCATTCACTACGTCCCTGATATCCTTCTCCTGAACAACCTCGTCATTGACAAAACCGCCGTCGGCATCGTACATCGATACTACTATTCCGCGCCCTGTGAGGGCTGCATGGCCCGCTGTGCGCTTGAGCTCTTCCAGCGACAGACGGAGCGAATCGACCTCGTCGCGGAGGAGACGTATCCGATCTTGCATGGTTCGAGCCGTGATAACGTTGGCTTTGCCTGCCGATATCTCGATATCAATGGGCCCTGCCAGGCCGGCAAGAGCCGGGCTTTTCTGTATGGAGTCGATGGCCGTAAGCGACAGCACACGAGTGGGATCCTCGACAACTACCCGCCCGTCCTGGCCCGCCGACACCGTGATCATGGCCTGCCCGGTCACTGCTATCACTCTGGGATCGGAATTGACGATGGCGAGCACGGCTTCGCGCCGCCTATTCTCCTGCTCACGCTCGATGACATCGCCGGTGGCGCGCCCGTAGTAGCCGATGATGTATGCGATGCCCTCCGCGTCGCCCGCCTTGGATATCTCGAATTTGAACTTGGCAAGAGCCTCCCGCACTGCACTGTTGCGGTCCAGCCCCAGCTTGGCGGCTTGCGACTCATAGTAATCCGCTAGCGACATGGCTCCCTCGCGCAAAAGAGCGGTACTGGAGACCTCGCCCGGGAAAGTGATCAGCTCGGCGGCACGGGCCAGCACCAGGATGTTTACGAACAGAAGCACTATTATGATGCCCGTGAGCCACTGTCGCTGCCTGCGGACGTTCGTGCCCTTCACTTTGGTGTTGGAAGCCATCTACGGTTTCACCTCGCCTCGCGAGATCATGGATACCAAGTGCGGGCCGAAGATTATTATGCCAACTATAGCTGCCCCTATCGCCGCCGTCAGAACGGCCCCTGCCGCTATGTTCTTCACCTTGGCCGCCAGCGGATGGTACTCTGCAGTGACCAGGTCGACGAGATGCTCCAATGCTGTGTTGACCATCTCCGCGACTATCACGATCACGGTGGCCAACACCACGATAGCGGTCTCCAGCCTTCCAAGGCCCAATACGTGCGAGAGCAACACTGCCGTCACAGCCGCCGCGATGTGTATGCGGATGTTGCGCTCGCTTCTGAATGCCTGAACCATTCCGATCCCTGCGAATCTGAAACTCTCACCCAAGTTACGAGCTTTCAAACTGCCCGCCCCCACATGCTACATTGCATACGTCAGGAGGCTGTAGCTA
>DAOTAC010000119.1:0-6786 GCA_035382325.1 Bacillota bacterium
TGCCGGCCGCTCCGGCCTTGGGATCGTACGCTCCGTACACCAACCGCTCCATCCGCGCCTGCACTATCGCACCGGCGCACATCGGGCACGGCTCAAGCGTCACATACAGCGTCGCGCCGGAAAGCCTCCATGCTCCTAGAGCACCTGCAGCCTCCCTTATCGCCAAGACCTCGGCGTGTGCCGTGGGGTCGCCCAGCGACTCCTTCAGGTTGTGCGCCCTGGCGATAATCTCGCCTCCCAGCACAATCACCGCGCCTACCGGGGCCTCCCCGGCGGAGGCAGCCTTCCGCGCCTCGGCAATCGCCTCGCGCATGAGGCTTCTATCCAGCTCTAGCTGCACGTTCATTTTCAAGCGCACACCCTTGCCAGGAGATATGTTACCATAGCAGTGAAGCGAAATCAACAACGTAAGCCGGAGGCTGAGAAGAATGAGCAGATTCCCCAGTGAGCGCGACACCCTGAAGTCCAAGTTTCCCAGAATGCGGGAGGAGCCCACGGACCAGCGCCTGGGTCTCCCTCAGCCCCCGCTGCAGAAGGCGTATGCCGCAGACGCCGTGCTCATCGATCTTCCATCGCCGCGCGAGGCCACTCCGCGCTCAGTCAATCTATTCGATCTGATGGAGCGCCGCCAGAGCCGCCGAGAATACTCAACCGAACCGATCACCCTGGCTGAGCTCTCGTTCCTCCTCTGGGCCACCCAGGGAGTCAAGCGAGTAGTCAGGGACGGATTCGCCACCATGCGCACGGTGCCTTCGGGCGGGTCGCGTCATGCTTTCGAGACGTATCTGGCCGCAAACCGCGTCGACGGGCTCGAGCCGGGCATCTACCGGTATCTCGCCCTGGAGCACAAGCTGATCCGCGTATCATCGCCACCCGACCTCCCAGCGCAGCTGGGCAAGGCGTGTTTTGGGCAGGACTATGTGGGCACAGCCGCGGTGGTGTTCTTCTGGAGTTGCATACCATATAGGTGCGAATGGCGATATGCCGTGGCCGCCCATAAGACGCTGGCCCAGGACTCGGGGCACGTCTGCCAGAACCTATACATAGCCTGCGAAGCGCTGGGCCTGGGCACCGTAGCGATCGGGTCGTATCACCAGGAGACGGCAGACGCGCTCTTGGGACTTGACGGCACTGACGAGTTCGTGATCTACGCCGCCCCGGTGGGACGGGTTAACCCCTAGCGGCGCAAGTGCCTGTGCACGACTGCCGCGCGACCAAAAACAGCTCGAATTCGGGCATGTCTTTGCTGCCATCATATTGCAATTGGTTCACATATGCTCTATTATATACATGGCTGTTGTTCAAGCGCACGCACTTTCAAGCATGCTGACTTGATCAATAGACTATCCAGACCAAGTGAGGCGTGATCAAGTTGGCATACGAGGACAAGACCCTGAATTGCCGCGACTGTGGCAGGGACTTCGTATTTACCGCCGGTGAGCAGGAGTTTTACGTGCAGCGTGGGTTCCAGAACGAGCCGTCGAGGTGCCCTGACTGCCGTAGGGCGCGCAAGAGCATGAACAACTCGGGCAACCGCCAGATGTACGAAGCAGTTTGCTCGTCTTGTGGAAAGCCGGCATACGTTCCCTTCCAGCCCAGCGGCGACAAGCCGGTCTACTGCAGCGAGTGCTTCGCAGCGCAGAGGGCCAGCAGGCAGTACTAATCGCATCTGCTGGCGCGTAAGGCGCCGCGAGCAGCTTGCGATAAGCCGAGCCATCCAAGCCCCGGAGGATGTGAATCCACGGGGCTTTGAATTTATGTTCGTCTGGTCCTGGCTCAGGTTCGCGATGCATCGGTTTCTGCCTATGTAGGCAGTGCGCAACCTTCCCGCTACGGCACAGTGAACTCCTGGGAGCATGATACGGGCGCCTGCCCGCCATACTCTGCGATTACCTCCGCCACGTATTCGCCTGGATCAAGGGAATATGGGTAATCGACTACAAGGAAGCGCATTTGGCCGGGCAACACAGGCGTATCAGAGTAGCCCAGATCCACCCGCGCAACCTCTGACAGGGTACCAGGGCCTATGTACTCCACTCCGGGCACGCTCTGCGGCATGGTTCTCTTCTTGATCACGAACACCGCTTGTGGCACGACATGAACGCTGCCAATGTTCCTGAAGACAGCCTCTAGAACATATCCTCCTATGCCCCCCGAGTCGAATACCTGAAGCGAGCCAAGGTCGGCTTGCTTCACGTGGTTCTTGCCTATGGTCAAGAACAGCATGGATCCAGTCTCACCGGCCCACGCAGGCCTGTCCTGAGCATCCGCGTCGCCGGCGGGTATGCCTGTGAATGTGATGTTGGCGTATCTGGACCCGGTAGCATCCCGTGGAATCGAGATCAAGGCACGTACCACCTGCTTGCCCCCTGGCGACAGCGTGACTTGCTGAGGACGCAGTTCGACCCAACTCGCGCAGCTGTTGGAATCCTCTTCGCTTCCTTCTTCCACAAGTTCGCCATACTCATCGTAGATAAGAGGAAGCACGCGTCCCTGAACCTGCATGACTTCGGGAGACTTGTTCTCGATCACGAACGCTCGAGCCGCTGTAGCTCCGGGCGGGTAGTTCAGCTCGACAAGAGCCGGGTCCACGGTAAACGGGGGGATCTTGCCTCCGCCGCCAATGGTCGAAGTCGACGCATCGCCCGATATTACGGTGAAACTGACCTTTGCCGAAGCCGGCCTAAGGCCGCCATAGGTGATCGAAACATCAGCAATGTACTCTCCGGGCGGAATGCCTGCCACAAATACTGAGTTCAGCCGAGCAGAGGAACCGGGAAGCACGATTCCCCGGCCTCCTCCCAAGGGGATCTGCTTCAGCCGACGACCGTTGGCGTCTCTCAGGATAATGCTTCCGTTTGCAAAGACGTGCGTATTTCCGTCGTTGGCGACCTCGGCCGATAACATCACCGCACTCTCGCCATAACGCATCGCCAGCTCAGGGTCTTCCCTCCCGGACCGCACGAAGAAACCTGTAACGCCAAGAGACTTCCTCACAAGAGGGCCAGGTACTGAAAGCTCGACTACGGTCATGATGTTTGGCGTCACGGTGCTGGACCCCCACACTTGGCCGCTTTGATCCCTGTCAGGCACCAGCTCGAACACCAAGGCAGCGTATCTTCCACCATATACTCCTCTGGGCACCTCCACTAGGGCATCGACTTGGCCCCATTGCCCAGGCCCTACACTCACTCTGTCGGTAGATAGCTTGATCCAGCTAGAACAGGAACTAGGCGCCGTACCACGTTCCACAAGACCGTACTCTCCATTGGGAAGCTGAACAACGTCCATGACGTGCACGATGAACTCGCCAGTCTTCGCCGTACTCTCGTTCTTGATTGCCGCCTCAAACACGCCTGTGCCGCCGGGCGATACCTCGAGATTCACCACCATGGGCGCAAAGGTGAAATCGATCTGAGCAAACACACCTACTGAGGCACACGATACGACCGCCGCGACAGCTAGTCCCCAGACGATGGCCTGGGCAAGGCGCGTGCGGGATAGATGCCGCCAGTCTAGACTCATGCCTGTCCCTCCATATTCTGTCATGCGGGGCGACCTTGAAGATCGCCCCGCGTGTCGCGCTGACCCAGATCGGTTACTCACTTGCACTACTTCCAGGTGCCGTTTTCAAGCCAATCCTTCTGGTTTACGACTTTGATAGTGATCTTGGACGTCCTCTCGTACTCGCACGACTGCGCGAAGTTGTCAACTTCTAGCTTGGTGAACAGGTGTCCTTCCCAACCCCACGCATTCGGCCACCTGTTAAATGGTACCGTCATGTCCCCATTGAAGGCGGCCCCGGTCTTCCAGTGGCTCTCGTCCGGTAGATTGGCCTGCAGCGGTTCCCACGTATACCATGCGGCTATCTCGGGTCTCACTTCGCCCTTCCACAGGTCGCCTGTGCAAATTAGGTTGCCGAAGCCTTCATGCTTGAGTGTGATGTCCTGATTGCTGTAGATCTCCAGCACCAGTCCATCCATGATGTACTTCCCAGGCTTCCTGATTCTCCAATCCCATCGAGTCGCGCTCATCTTCCACTTGCACCAGTGCGCAATAGATGCATGGTTAGTAATCGTCAGTTCCCACTGGGGTCCGTTGCAGCAAGTGAACTCATTGTACTGCTTGCCGCTGATCCAGCCACGCGCGTTGTTGCCGCTACTATTGGCGGCGTACTTGACCCAAGTGTTCGTCGCGGGGTTGTACTCCCAGTGCGCCTGCCTAGTCGCGTCAGCGGGAAGATCGTGTGTGCTGACGTAGGATGGAGTCGCCGCCCACGTCACGGCCGGCACCACGAGAGTCGCAATGATCGCAAGACAGACTACGAGCTTCCTCACCATTGATCCGCCCCCCAACATGATTTCGATCGGACCTGGTATCAGAGGCTCAGGAGCTCACGATACGCATGTCGAGTCTAGGGGCGCTCCGACATGTCAGGCTCCGATCAGAACACCATATGATTGTCCTATCGAACTCATGATAGGGACAGGGAAGAGAAATAGCGACACAAGGCCCCGTGGAAATCGGGGATCAACGTAGCCATAGGTGGGCCGGGTCCTCGCTCAAGCTATGCTGCTCATTGGCAACCGAATGGAGAACGTGACGCCATGTTCTCCGCTGAAAGCAGACAGAAGACCGCCCTGAGCTTCCACGAGACGCCTTGATATGGCAAGCCCCAGGCCGGTTCCCTTTGACTTGGTTGTGAAGAAAGGTTCGAATAGGTGCGGTAGGTCCTCTTGGCGAACTGGCGGTCCGGAATCACACACATCTATGAGTACATCTCTACCGTCTTGCCTCGCCCGCACGCACACCCGTGCCGGGGACTCGCCTGAGACCGCCTCCACCGCGTTCTTCACCAGATTGATCAGAACCTGGTTGAGCTGCTCCGGATCGCACATCACTTCCAGGGCGCTTGACCCGTGCGATACCTCAAGATCCACCCCAGCTTCCTCGACACTTGACCTCATCAAGTTCTCAAGTTCGCCCAGGATCTCGCCCACAGGCACACTCCGCAGCACCGGCTCGGCCGGCCGGGCGTAGCGCAGGTAGTCGGAGGCGATGGTGTTCATATGGTCCAGCTGCCTTACGAGATTGCCCATCCACATCCCGCGCCGCAGGTCATCATCTTCTGACATCACAAGCTGCGCTAAGCCCCGCGCCACCGAGATAGGGTTTCGCAGTTCATGTACAACCTCCGCCGCCAGCTGGTTGGCCGCCGTGGTCCGCCTGGCAGCCGCCTCTCGCTCCCATCCCTGGAGCGCATTCATTAGCCACCATGCAGCCACAAGCATCGTAACTGCGCTAGCCGCAGCCCCCGCAAACACGCTCATTGCCGCGGCCACAGTATTCGGGATCAGCTGTCGCGCTTCCACACTGGCCCACACATGTCCCGTGAGCTCGGCCCCGTCATATAGAGGATAGACCTGCGTCGCCGTCACGCGGGCGCCCAAGATCCTGCGGTCGGAGTTGTCGTAGGCGATTTCGGGTCGCCCCGTCTGGTACACTCTGAAGTCCTCAGGAGGACGCGTTCGGAAGAACGGCCGCGCGTTCAGATCTCGTCCGGCGGCTACCTCAAGGCCTAGCGCCCTGGAGTAATAGCCTACCTCCACCCCTGGATAGGCCGAGCAGACCCTGTCCACCACAGGCTGGAGCGCAGTGTGCAGCGCCCGGGCCTGCGCTTCGGGCGGCAGGTCCACCGCGCCAGCCGCCTCCAGGATCGTCTGCATGGAGCTGAACCTCTCGGTTAGCTCCAAGTCGAGAAGCCGGCAGATAGAGCGGAGTTCACGCTCCCGCGCCTGTCTCTCCACCGTGCCGAACAGGGGCACGCCAGCTGCGGCGATGACCGCCGCGGGAAGCAGAGCCGCGACGATCACCACCGCGTATGCCTTCCACGCCATCACTGTGGGGAACAGTACGTTCTTGAGCCTGCTCGTAGCCAAGGCCAACACCCCTGACTGCAGGGTCAAAAGGACGAGCTAGCCGTGAAGCACTGCGCTCTCAGGCCTCCGTCGCTCCACACCAGCGCATACCCGACCTCAGCCTTGCCCATCTTGATCCCGACCCCTCCGGTGTACGACAGATCCGCTGCGCCCTCTGCAAACGAGCCGAACGCCCCTACCCGGAGCGCTAGCTTGTCCCGGAGCCACACCTCAGCGCCGCCGGAATACCACGGCTGCGCACCGTCATCATGCTTCACCACGCCGTGGGCGTCGACGGCCACAGTGAGAGCCTTGGAAGGCGCAAAGGCCAGTCCTACCGATATCTCCGGGGTGAACTCAGTCTCCATCTTGACCCCACCGCCGACAAGGCTTGTGGTGATGGATGATGCTTGCACCCCAGCGGACAAGGTTCCAATCTTCAGCAGAAGCCCTGTGTCGGTAGTCAGAGCCGCTCTTTCTGAGTCAGACTGCTGTGCATATGCCAGTGACAGACCGAGCGAACACCAGTCGGCGACCTTCCTACCGATTCCGTATGTCGCATATTTCAGGTCGTGCTCGCCCTCTTCAGCCTTGGAGTAGACCAGGGCCAGTCCTCCGCCCCCCACTCCGCGGTCAAGATCGCTCACGCCAGCGTAGACAGTGCTGAACGCATCAAGGCCGGCGCCGAAACCAGCTCCCAGGCTAAGTGTAATCTGGTCGCTGTTGAACCCGTAAGCTCCCGGATTGGACCTGCCCGGATCGTGCTGATCGACAACCCCCACAAAGGTCCAGCCCATCGCCATCAGGCGCGCATTCGGAGGATACGGAAGTTCCAGAGCAGAGGCAGGCCCAGCGAGTATCGCCGCCG
>DAOTAC010000120.1:0-6769 GCA_035382325.1 Bacillota bacterium
CATGATCGGCAGTTACGCTGTGAACTCGAGCATGTGGGATGTCGGGGTATGCCTGGGATTTGGCGTGATTGGCTGGCTACTGAAGAGATATGGATACTCGTTGCCCCCGCTGGTACTGGGTATGGTATTGGGCGGAATGGCCGAGGTCAACTTGCGCAGGGCTACGATGATGTTCGGGCCAACCGCCATATTCCAGCGATCGGGCAGCGTGATTCTGCTCCTGATTTCGGCCTTGTCGTTCGCCATCCCTGTGCTGCAGGCCAGAAGGGCAAAGACAAAGGCCAGAACGTGAACCCTTGAATGCCGTGGAACCAAACAGGAAAGGGGACAAGGGAGATGGTCAGAGGCAAACACCGGGCAAGCAGGTGGCTTGGAACGCTGATTGCCCTTCTCGCACTGGCGTCGCTGGCTCCGACCGCGGCCGAAACGACTATGGTAGCGCCAGACAGCCGGGAGTTGAAACTCCTGATACAGACGGAGGTCTTTGCCGACCGGGCCGACGGATACGCGCGGTGCTGGGGCATTGTGAAGGACCTGGCGGCTGAAACGGGCGTACAGGCTACAGAGGCGAAGGATCCGTTCGCGGAAGGGGCCCGGAAGGTGATGTACCTCGATACCCATTCTGGCAGGCTGGACCAAGAGAACCGCAGTCTTCGCCTAAGGATCAAGCTGAAAGACGGCAAGCTAGATGACAAGGTAGATCTGAACCTCAAGTACCGTAGGAGCGACGTGGATTCTGTCCCTTCTGATGCAGTGACGGCTGCGGCGGGAATCAAGGCTTCGTTCTCCTATGAGGAGGATGTCGCCGGCTTCATTGGCGGCGTAGTTGGGCAGAATAGCAGCGCCGCTTCGATCGCTTGCACGGTCAAAGGAGTCGCCGCAGACAAGCTTACAGGCAACACCCTCGCTGTGTACGCTGAGTACTTCCCCTCGCTGGCCGTACTTGGCATTCCTCTTGATTCGCCGCTTGAGATGGTCGGAGGCATCGCGATCAGGGAACACAAGGTGACCCCCGGCGAGCTCGACTTCGGTCAGGGCATGAAGACTGAGGTAGACATCTCGGTATGGTACAATTTCGACACCGGCGAGATCATTACAGCGGAGATCTCCTATGGATCCGCGTTGGGGTCGGAGGCGCCTGCCGCGGCGGTTGCCAAGGCTGAGGCGTTCTTCAACGCCCTACAGGAGAGAATGGCCGGCATCCTCGCTCCGGGCGGTATGAAGACAGACCTTCTCCGGTAAACCGCCGGGGTCGCAAACCGCCGGGGCCGTAAACCGCCGGCAGCTCACGGAACGAGCGGGAGTGCTTCATGCAGAGCGTGCAGTCTTGACTGGACGGCGCCGCCTGGGATCCATATCAGTGGATTCCTCCCGGCGGCGCTTTTCCGCCTGTGGGGAGAACCCAGGCGCACGTTGTGCATTGCCCCCATCGCTAGAGAGGACGCGAGCCTTGCCCACTGGCCGAACACCCTGCGCCGGCACCTTCCTTCGCTCGTTGGCGGCGGTTGTCGGCGAAAGCGGCCTTACACAGGCATTTAGGCAAAACCATGTTTAGCAGGGAGTTAGCTAGCCTGTAAGAATTGTGCCCGGTTCTCCGCCGATCCTGCTCAGAATATGCCCGGTTTGGACGGGCCGGGGACTAAGCCCAGCCGAATTGGGACTGTTTAGGAATCCAAATGCCCGTCTGGAGGCCTTTCCGGGGGCACGCGAGAGACGCCCATAGGCGACCATATTATGTAACCCACCTCTACCTGCGGATGTGCGAAGGGCATGGCTCCCAAAAAAGGGGTGCTCCCCTGCCGGCGCGAATTCTGACAATTACCGGCGGCCAGACCAGGCAGGATCTGAACAGGTGGCCCCAAAAGCCGGTTCAGAAATGAACAGGATGCCTCAGAACCCCGTTAGGGCCCACGACAGGAGGACACGAAGACCCGATCATCCTGGATCAGCGAATGCACACCCAGTTTATCAGGGCCGATCAACGAGCGGAGTTCAGATGGAGGCCCACGGAGGACACGCGGTTTTCAACGCCTGCTCATACGCATCAAAGGTATGCTCATCAAAACAGACGAACCTCACTTCATCGATGGATGGATCTGTCTGCAGATAGTCGGTCACTGCTCTGATGGCGATCTGAGCGGCCTGCGATACGGGATAACCGTACGCCCCAGTGCTAATGGACGGAAATGCCAGCGTACGAACACCGTGCTCTGAGGCAAGCTTGAGGGAGTTGATGTAGCAGTCGGCCAGTAGCTCCGCTTCGCCTGCATTGCCGCCCTGCCAGATTGGGCCGACCGTGTGTATGACGTACCTGGCGGGCAGCCGGTATCCTCGGGTAATGACAGCATCGCCGGTTGTGCAACCTCCGATTGTCCGGCATTCCGCAAGTAGGTCAGGGCCGGCCGCCAGGTGTATCGCTCCGTCCACGCCGCCTCCGCCAAGCAAGGTAGTGTTGGCGGCGTTGACGATTGCGTCAACACGCTGCTCAGTAATATCGCCGCGAACCACGAAGATTCCACCGCGGATACCCGGCGCATCGTATCGCTGCTTACCGTATCTGCTCATGTCGATCACACCTCTTTCGGAATCTGTAGCGGAATTCATCATCACCCGCTGTGAATCCTGCTGCGCTGAGCGGCGCAGAGAGCTCCGCACAGTAGCTTGCTCGAGCACTCGGCTGGTAGAGAGAAGGAAACGAGAGTTCATGTATGGAATACAGAGTTCGGAGAGAACCCATGGGAGTGTCTGCAGATGGGGTGACGCTTTTCCCAGCTATGCTCAGTCGGGTCATTGCCGCGGTTGATCGACGCCGACTCGTGGCTGTTGTCCTGTTGCTATTGGCGGTCATCCTGGGTCTCACCATTCTGAGGCACACACGCGTCCCAAGCTGGGCAGGCGATATGGAGACTGACTACTGCACTCTGGTGATAGATCAGGCTGCTGCCAGCCTTACCGCCTTTCTCAAGGACTATGAGGACGCAACCTTTCAGTTTGTGGCCAATCAGGACCTCAACCGTCTGCTCCTCGAATACGTCTCAGCCACAGACACTTACGAAGTCGCCCCTTACAACCAGGCCTTCTCAAATTTCCTGGAAGGATATACGTTCAGCCGACGCGGCGTGTACGATGCGGTGTTCGTTGACGAGTCCAACAGGAATCGCAAGGCGTTGACCATGCGCGAGTCGCTCCCTGCGTCCTACATCAAGGCTTTCCGCAACTCCGGCACCTACGAGGAGATAATGCGTGCCGACGGCAAGGCAGTGTGGGCATTCGGCGAAGACTGTGATCGCGCGGGCATGAATTGCGTAATCGTGGGCAGGCGAATAAAGCACTTGTATACACAGAAACCGTTGGGCATTGTGGCTATCATGATCGACGCCGACGAACTGGCCCGGGTGGTCAACGACTATCTGCATGATCATTTCTACTTCTCGGTGGGCACAGTCAGGGCCAATTACACGGTCATAGTGGATCGTGAAGGGTGCATCATCTCCGGACCCAGTGCTCCTGGGCCTTCGCGTGACGAGAAACCTTCTTTTCTCCGCGAGCTCTACCCGAACCCACCTGTTGGCCGGGCAGAGGGGCGCTTCACGGGGACTGTACGTGGCGAGGACGTGCTGGTGATCTTCAGGCCCATCTCCGACACTAGCTGGCGGGCGTTCGTGCCTGTGTCGTTGGCCGGCCTGTACGGTGAGGAGCCGGGCGGAGGCGCTTCTGCGGTGAGGTTGTCTATTCCCATGGCCGGCGGGTTGATCGCTGGCGCTTTGGCAGCTACCGCCGTCTTTCTTTTCCTTTGGCCCAGCCCGCGCAGTCCGCGCAGTCCGCACGGTCCATACAGCCCGCACATTTATTCCCCCGGGCGCAACGGTGCTTGCGTGGACGAGGGGCTAGCGGGCGCGCGCGGGGCCACTGAAGCTGGCAGGCTTCAGCCTGAAGGGCCTGATCCCGAGTGGCTCGGCCAGCTGACTGACAAGGAGATACAGGTCTTGATCCTGATGTCGCAGGGGTATTCCAACCGCGAGATCGCGCAGAAGACCTACATAGCCCAACAGACGGTCAAGAACTACGTGAGCTGTATCTACAGCAAGCTATGCGTGCGCGACAGGGTGCAGGCGTCCTTGCTGGCAGTGGAGGCGGGCCTGAATCTTCGCGACTATCGCGACCTCGACTGACGACTGAAGAGTGACAAGTGACGAGTGACTTGTCACTTGCCGGTCATGATCGTGGTGAATCTGTCGATTATCTCTTCCTTCTCCGACCTCAGCTTGATGTAGTCGAGGCACATTGCTCTCTTCACTGCTTCTTCAGCGGGTATCAATCCCACTCCGCGGGCCACGGGCACATCCTGGCGACTTGGGAGAGTGTAGCCGCCCGCCACGATGGTTTGGCCCTCTTTTGACAAGAGGAAATCCACGAAGGCCCTGGCGGCCTTGAGGTTGGGCGTGCCCTTGAGAATCGCAACAGGACTCGGAATCACCATTATCTTGTCGAGATACACAAAGCCCAGGGGCGCTCCGTCAAGGATCTTGTTGATGGCGATGTAGTCCACGGCCAGGCAGGCTGCGAGATCGCCTACGGCTGTGTCGTCCACTACTTGAGTAGCGCCTTGTCCCATCTTGGCCCCATTGGCTCTCAGCTTCCGGATGTAGTCCCATCCCAGGTTCTTCACGATCATGGATACACTCAACATCGAAGTCCCTGAAATCGCTGGATCGGCGATGCCAAAGGCATCTCGGAACTCGGGCCTCGCCAGGTCCTCCCAGGTCCTTGGAGGGTTGTTTATACGCGTGATATCGTAGCATATTCCGATGGTGCTGAGGCGGGCGGCGGTGAAGTAGCCGTCGGGATCAGACACAGGGCTGATCACGGCGGACGCCTCCGGCGATACGTACCTTTCGAGTAGACCTTCTCCCTTGAGCTGGTAGAAGTCCGGAACCTCGCTGGTCCATAGCACATCGGCCATTATCCTTCCGGCGTGGCGTTCGATGGCGAGTTTGGCCATGATCTTGCCGGCGCCGGCTGAGTAGTAGTCAAGCTGAATCTCAGGATACTTGCGCATGAAAGTATCCCTTAGCTGCCCGATGATAACATCCTTGGTCGATGTGTACACCACCAGCCTAGATTTCGGCGCCGCGTCTGCCCAAGGCGCCATCACAACCGCCAACAGCGATAGCGCAAGTAGCACCGCTCTGACTGCTGGCCGTCTCTTCATTGATGACCCCTCCTTCACGCGCTGCCACGCGGCATGCCAACGTACCTACCCAAGTAATATACAACAGCCTCCTGCCGTATCCTCTTCGTCGAACTACGGGGCGCCTAGCCATAGCGGTTCACCACGGTTCACCAGCCATAGTACCGTGGTACTATTCGCGCATCTAGCAGCGAATGGGGTACCGCGGTACGGTGACGCCGCTCTATCCGCGGCCTATCATGTAGTCTAGGTGGCGAATATCCCAACTAAGGTGAAAGGGTGATACTTATGAAGAGAGCGCTATTCGTTCTGTGTGTGCTCAGTGTTCTGTTGGCATCGGCCATCACCGTGGGGGCCCCGAAGATGAAAGTCATGTTGTACTCATCCATGAAGGATTCTCAACTCTCAGCGTTGCAGAAGGCCTTCTCGAAGAAATACCCCGACATCGTGTTCGACTACTACACAGCCGGCACCGGCAAGGTCCTGACTAAGCTTGCCGCGGAGCAGCAGGCGGGCGGGATAGCGGCCGACATGATCTGGGTGGGCGAGCCTACGAACTACGTCGAGTTCAAGCAGCAGGGCCTATTGGAGAAGTATGTGTCGCCGGAAGCCAAGACCATCAACGCCATCTACAAAGACAAGGACGGCTATTACTGCGGGGCGAGAATAGTCGGACTGGGCATCGCCTACAACACCAACAACGTCAAGGGCAAGGATATTCCTAAGGATTGGAGCGATCTGCTTAACCCTAAGTTCAAAGGGTTCCTGGGGATGACTGACCCTGCCTTCTCCGGCACCACGCTCTACACTGTTGCGGCGTTCGTCCAGAATCCCAAGTTCGGTTACGACTTCTTGAAGGCGCTGAAGGCCAACGACATCAAGCTGGTGCAGGGTTCCAGCGACTCCGTGACCAAAGTCGGTTCGGGCGAATGGGACATGAGCATCGCCGTCGACTACATAGCCAAGGACCAGATGGGTCAAGGCTCTCCAGTGGGCTTTGTGTATCCCGCCGGCGGCGCCTCCATAGTTGCAAGCCCCATAGCAATAGTCAAGGGCACGAAGAACCTCGAAGCAGCAAAGATTCTGTATGACTACATCCTCTCACTGGAAGGTCAGAAGGTCCTAGTTGAGGCCAATACGATCCCCATTCGCACAGAGATAAAGCTGCCAGATGTCGACCTGGGCAAGCTGCTTGCCAATGCTCTGCCTGTTGACGACTACAAGCTGGTTGCAGAGAAAGAAGACATGCTGGACAAGTTCGTCGAGATCATGCGGAAGAAGTAGCATCGGCGTCCATCACCGGCGAGGGAGGTTTCCCATGGCTGAAGTCAAGTTGGACCGGATAACAGTGCAGTACGGCGAAAAGACTGCGATCGGGGACTTCTCGCTTCACGTGCGGGATGGAGAATGTCTTACGCTGCTGGGCCCGTCTCCATGCGGCAAGACCACCGTGCTCAGGGCCATCGCCGGCCTTGCGAAGTTGGCCGGCGGTGAGGTAACCATCGGCAGCAGGGTCGTTGCCAGCAAAGACAGGAGGATCTTCATCCCACCGGAGAAGCGGAACGTGGGTGTGGTGTT
>DAOTAC010000121.1:0-6739 GCA_035382325.1 Bacillota bacterium
GGGCGGATCTCCTAGTGAGCGGCGGAGGAAGCCTGCTCCAGGACGTTACGGGCCGCCGGTCGGTTCCTTACTACGCGGGCATTATGATTGTCGCTCGTATGCTGGGCGTGCCCGTGTCAGTGTACGCCCAGGGAGTGGGCCCGCTCAACTCGGGCACGTCACGGTGGCTTGCCCGGCAGGCGCTTTCCCGGGCTCAAGTGGTAACCCTGCGCGACGTTGGCTCTATGGAGCTTGTTCGACAGATCGGGGTGACGAAGCCACAGCCGGTACTGGTTGCGGATCCGGCGTTTGCGCTGGAGCCAGAGTGCACGGATGGTTGTGAGGTCTCGCTGCCTCCCCGTCCTCTTGTGATGTTTGCGCTCAGGCCGTGGCCCGGGCCCGGTGCGGGAGACCGTGAGGTCGTGTATGCCCGTGTGATCCAGAGGGTTTGCACCGAGCTTGGAGCCCATGTCACGCTGCTGGCTTTTCAGCCTGAGGTTGACCTCGATATGGCCCACCGCATTGTGGACTTGTGTGAAGCGGACGGCTGTGTGCGTCCGCAGATCGTCGCGCTCTGCGGTGCTCCGGGGGCTGCGCTGTCTACCATAGCCCATGCAGACCTGATCGTAGGCATGAGGCTTCATTCGCTGATATTCGCGGCATCTGCGGGCGTTCCGGCAGTGGCAATCGATTACGACCCCAAGGTGCGGGCCGTGGCTGAACAAACGGGCAACGTCTATGTAGTACCGGTTGACGCTGGGCCCGAAGAGATTGTCCGCGCCGTGCTGGATGCCTGGGCGCACCGTGACGAGCTCCGCTCCGAGCTGGCGAGGCGAGTGCCTGACCTGAAAAGACAGGCACGCGAGGCGGCCAGGCTTGCGCTGTCGTCTATCGTTGGCAGGCCGGCAGAATGCGGGCGGGCGCGCGTGCTCGGCGTGCCGGTGGACTGCGTGAGCATGGACGAGGCCGTGGAGAAGGCGGTTGAGATGGCTACTTCGCGTCATGGCGGTCATTTGGTGACTCTCAACCCCGAGATGACCTTGTCAGCCGGGGACGATGCTGCTCTGAATGACGTGATAGCAGGTGCGGACCTGGTAGTCCCAGACGGAATCGGGGTGGTCCGCGCCCTCGATATGCTTGGATACCACCCGCGAGGGCGGGTGCCCGGTATTGAGCTCGCCGCCAACTTGATGGAGACAGCTGCGGAGCGGGGAATGTCAGTCTATCTGGTAGGCGCAAAGCCGGGTGTGGCGCAGCAGGCTGCAGATGCAATGTCGAAGGCCTTTCCGGGCCTTAAGATCAGCGGCACTTATCATGGGTACTTCGCTCAAACCGAGGAACCGGCTGTTCTCGAGAGCATTGCCCAATCCGGCGCTGCGTTCGTTTTCGTGGGGATGGGTGCCGGCAAACAGGAAAAATGGATAGCTCATGCGCGTAACGCGGCGCCGGGCGCGGTATGGATAGGCGTGGGGGGCTCGTTCGATGTGATGTCGGGCAATGTGAGGCGGGCTCCTGCGATCTATCAGAGACTGGGGCTGGAGTGGCTTTATCGGCTGGCGACCGAACCGCGGAGAGCGAAACGGATGTCGGCGCTTCCCGTGTTCATGTTCAGAGTGATTGGGGAGGCATGTCGAGGACGGAGCAGGAGTTGAGGAAGGAGCTGGTAGTTGATGGAACGCGCGTTACTTACTACCCCTGAGGCGCTTAGAGCCAAGGCGCGCGACATCAGGAAGCACGTAGTCAGAATGGTGGGCGCGGCATCGTCAGGGCATCCTGGCGGGTCGCTGTCGGCCGCCGATATTGTGACAGTGCTGTATTTCAACGATATGAACATCAGGCCGGACGATCCCGGGTGGCCTGACCGTGATCGTTTTGTGCTTTCAAAGGGGCACGCGGCGCCGGTGCTCTATGCGGCGCTGGCGGAGGCGGGGTATTTCCCCGTCGATGAGCTGATCACTCTGCGGCGAATCGACAGCCATCTTCAGGGCCATCCTAGCATCCGCAGCACACCCGGGGTGGAGATGTCCACCGGCTCGCTGGGCCAGGGCCTGTCGGCGGCATGTGGAATGGCGATAGCGGCCAAGCTGGATGGGGCTACGTGGCGCGTGTACGCCCTGCTGGGCGATGGCGAATTGGAAGAGGGCCAGATCTGGGAGGCTGTGATGACCGCCGCCCACCGCAGGCTCGACAACCTCACGGTCTTTGTTGACTCCAATCGCCTCCAGATAGATGGGCCGGTTGCCGAGATCAAGTCCATGGAGCGAATTGGAGAGAGGTTTGCCGCCTTCGGATGGCATGTCGTGGATATAGACGGGCACGACATCGGGGCCATCATGGCCGCGCTGGCCGAAGCCAAGCGTATCAAGGGCAGGCCCACAGTGGTAGTCGCCCACACGGTTAAGGGGAAGGGAGTCTCATTCATGGAGAATCAGGTGGGGTGGCACGGCACTGCTCCCAAACCGGATCAGGTCCGGGCGGCCCTGGCTGAGCTGGACGCATCTGGCGAAGGCGGTGACGAGAAGTGACTGAGATGATTGCCACCAGGGCGGCCTATGGCGAGGCTCTGGCGCGCCTCGGAGACGTGAACCCCAGTGTAGTAGTGTTGGATGCAGACCTGTCGGCGTCTACCAGGACGGCTGAGTTTGCCAAGAGACATCCGGAGCGGTTTATCCAGATGGGCATAGCCGAGCAGGACATGATCGGCACAGCAGCCGGACTGGCTGCATCAGGCAAGATCGCATTCGCCAGCACCTTTGCGGTGTTCGCAAGCGGCCGAGCGTTCGATCAGGTGCGGAACGCGGTATGTTACTCAAGGCTGAATGTGAAGATATGCGCAACCCACGCCGGCCTGACAGTGGGCGAAGATGGCGCTTCGCACCAATCGATAGAAGACATCGCCCTGATGAGGGCGGTGCCCAACATGACGGTGATCGTACCGTCAGACGCGGTTCAGACGGCATGGGCTGTGAACGCTGCGGCCGCGCTGGACGGTCCGGTCTACATGAGACTGGGCAGGGCGCCTGTGCCGGTGATCTATGGGGAGGGGCAGGAGTTCGCCATAGGCAAGGCCCAAACGGTGCGCGCAGGGAATGACGTGACCATAATCGCGTGCGGCATCATGGTATCGCGGGCGCTGGCTGCCGCCGGAGCCCTGGCAGAGCAGGGAATCAGCGCCAGGGTGCTAGACATGCATACTGTCAAGCCTTTGGACATCGATGCCGTGGTGGCCGCAGCCGCTGAGACCGGGCCCATCGTCACGGCAGAGGAGCACTCCATCATCGGCGGGCTGGGCGGAGCGGTGTGTGAAGCTGTGTGTGAGTCGCACCCAGCGCCTGTCGTGCGAGTGGGAGTGCGCGATCAGTTCGGAAAGTCGGGCAAGCCCGATGAGCTGCTCGCAGCGTATGGTCTCACCAGTGACGAGATCGCAGAGGCGGCGAGGCGGGCCATATCTATGAAGAGTGCGGCGGAGAGGATCGTCTGAGGCACATATCCCCTCGATTTCCATCCCGTCTCAGCAGGAATCGGCGGCAGCCGAGAAGAACATCTGAATGGTGTGACCTGCTTGAGACGGGGTGATCTTGCTTTGGTCAAGATGTACGGAGTCACGAGGGTGTACGCCGGCGGCGTGCAGGCGCTGCGAGGCGTGGACCTTTCAATCGATAAGGGCGAATTCGTTTTTGTGGTGGGGCCCAGTGGCGCGGGCAAATCTACGCTCCTGTCCATGATATACCGAGGCACAGTCCCCACACGCGGCCAGGTGTGGGTGGCCGGGCGGAACATTGCCAGACTGCGATGGCACGAAGTGCCACTTCTTCGGCGCCGGATCGGCATTGTGTTTCAAGACTTCAAGCTACTGCCTGATCGGTCAGTGTACGACAACGTCGCATTCGCCCTGGAAGTGATAGAAACCTCTTCCCGCGAGATTGCCAAGCGGGTTCCGCTTGCCCTGGATATGGTGGGCCTGGCGCACAAAGCGCAGGCCATGCCGGATGAGCTCGCCGGGGGGGAACAACAGCGGGTGGCGATTGCACGTGCGATCGTAAACGATCCATTCATAGTGATCGCAGACGAGCCCACCGGCAATCTGGATCCCGACACTTCCATGGATATCATGGACCTCCTGTGCGATATCAATATGCGCGGCACTACAGTGATTATGGCTACTCACAACCAGCTCGTCGTGGATCGGCTGAGGCGGCGCGTAGTGCAGCTGAACGATGGTGCAGTTGTCCGGGATGAGCTGCGAGGTGGATACTGCGGTGAAGCTTAGGACGATGGCGATGCTGGGAGGGCAGGCACTGCGCAGCCTCAGGAAGACACCGGCCCTCACGTCGATCATGGTAGTAATGGCATGTATGGCGGCTGTAAGCCTTTTCGCTGTGTTCGCCGTGAACCTAACGGCCATCGGCAGCCAGCTGCAGTCGCAGGTACAGATCAGGGTTTTTCTCGATCAGAACGCCCCCCCAGATGACAAAGAGGCGCTCGGCCGTTCCATAAAGGCCCTTCCCGGAGTCACTAAGGTTGGGTATGTCCCTAAGGACGAAGCGCTCAACCGTCTTCGGCTGCAGATGGGAGAGAGCGGGTTCTTCCTGAGCGATCTGGAGCACAACCCGCTTCCGGATTCGTTTGACGTGTCGCTTGCGCGTGCTGAGGACGCCAGGGCAGTGGCTGACGGCATATGGAAACTCAAGGGGGTTTCCGACGTCACGTACGGGCAGAAGTGGGTTGATAACCTCGTCAGCGCTCTTCGGGTACTGTGGGGCATCACGGGGGTTGTGGCATGCCTGGCGCTGATTGGGGCTAGCCTTATAGTGTCCAACACGATCAGACTGTCCGTATTCGCCAGGCGCAAAGAGATTGAGATCATGAAGCTTGTCGGGGCAACAGATGGGTTCATCCTCTTTCCGTTCGTCATGGAAGGCCTGGTCATTGGAATAGTCGGGTCTTTCGCGGCAGCGGGTTTAGTTGCCGCAGGCTACTTGGGCCTTGTGACCTGGGTAGAGTCGGTGGCATCATTCATTCCCATCATGAAGGATCCGATCCATATGGGATTCGCGACCATAGGGACGGTGGCGTTTGGGGCCGCCGCCGGGCTGGCCGGAAGCGCCATTTCGGTGAGGCGATATCTGAAGGTGTGAGAGGGTGTGGCGTATGAAGCGGCTGAAGGCGCTGGCGGCATTGGCTTTGGTGTTTGTGATCGCCGTTGGCTCTACCTGCGGCCCGGCATTCGCGAGCCCGGACGCTGGCGAGTTGTCGACCAAGAAGAACCAGCTCGGTGATATCCAGACACAGATAGAGAAGATCCGCAAAACTGTGTCAAAGTATCGAACAGAGGAGAAAAACGCTCTGGTCGCGCTGCAGAAGACCGAAGACAAGCTGGAGACGCTTCAGGCGAACATCACTGCAACAGACCGAAAACTGCGAAATGCCGAGAAACAACTGTCACAGGCAGGTGCCGATTTGAGCGCCGCTGAGCAAGGGCTGGCCAGGGCGACTCGTGAGTACCAGGCTTCACTGAGTAGCCTGAACAACCGCCTGACTGAGCTTTACAAGATGGGTCCTGGCTCTTACCTTGAACTGCTGCTCAGTTCGCATGATTTCGCCGATTTCATCACCAGATATGAGTTTGCCAGCATGATCGTGCGGCAGGACGCCCAAACCTATCTGCAGCTCAGAGCAGAGAAGGACTCGCTCGAGGAGCGGAGGAAGGACATCTCCGAGCGTCAAGCGCAGCTGGAGAAGTCGAGGAAGGAGATCGGTCTGCTTTCAGCCAACCTTGACAGCGAGAAGAAACGATTGGAGCAGGCCATGGAAGATCGGGCCTACTATCTCCAACGTGTGCAGGCTGAGAGGGCGCGTTGGGAGAAGGAACTCGCGGAAGAAGAACGGCAATCACGCGAGCTGGAGAAAGTCATACGGGAAATGCAGGCACGACTCGGGAAATCCGGCCAGCTCGCCAAGTGGACGGGCAAGTTCATCTGGCCTGTGGTCGGCGGTCGGATCTCTTCTCCTTTTGGCTGGCGCATCCATCCGATCTTCCGCGACAGACGTTTTCACTCAGGTATCGACATCGCTATCGGCACGGGCACATCGGTCAAGGCAGTCGCAGACGGATACGTGTTGATGGCGGGCTGGATCAACGGCTACGGCAACACCGTCATACTCGACCACGGCGGGGGATTATCCACGCTGTATGCGCACAACAAATCTCTGTCCACAAGCGCTGGCAAAGCGGTGCTCCAAGGTGATATCATATGTAAAGTGGGGTCTACCGGTTTCGCGACAGGACCCCATCTTCACTTTGAGGTGAGGCAGGATGGCTCGCCCAAAGACCCCATCAGCCTGCTGCCGGCGCGTTAGCTCCGTTGATCGGGCAAGTGCATGCGGCTACCCGGGGCGGGCATGGGACATGACGTTTGGCATAGGATGTACGGAATGCCGAAAGTGAGTGTGTGACTATGGCTGAAGATAGAAAAGGACGAGGTCCGGGCAGGCTTGGTTGGCTTGCAGCGTTGGGCGTGCTGCTCGCGCTGCTGGTAGCGCTCGCGGCTTTAGCGCCCACGGTTGATGGAGTTCAGTCGGGAGGCGAGGTCGCAGCTCCGCCCAAGTTTAGGGATGCCAAAACCGCCCTGGAGGCCATGTACCTGGTTAAGGGAGAGTTCTACAAGCCGGTGCCCTTGTCGACACTGGTCCGGGCTTACCTATCTGAGGGCACTGTATCAGGTATGCTGGCGGTCCTGGGCGACCCATACACCCGGTA
>DAOTAC010000122.1:0-6709 GCA_035382325.1 Bacillota bacterium
CCTGAGCGCTGTGGGCATCGCCAAAAGCCTGGGAAACGTACGGCTGACCGGGCTACACTGCCACATAGGCTCACAGGTGTTCGAAATGGAGCCTTTTGTCGACGCGGTCGACATCATGATGGACTTCGCCAGGCAGGCCCATGAGGCTACCGGGTTTGTCATGGAAGAGCTTGATATCGGCGGCGGGCTGGGAATCCGCTACAATTCGAAGGACGATCCCATTACGGCACGTGATCTTGCCGATGTCGTTGCCCCGGCGCTGATCGACGCCGCGTCCAGGCATGGACTGCCCATGCCGTCACTGCTGCTGGAGCCGGGAAGGTCAATCGTGGGCGAGGCCGGCACTACGCTGTACACGGTGAACGCCGTTAAGCGTATTGACGGTGTCAGGACATACGTTTCGGTGGACGGAGGCATGGCGGATAATCCGCGCGTGGCGCTTTACCAGGCCGAATACGAAGCGGCGTTGGCAAACCGGATGGCGGTTCCCGGCCAGGCGAGCCCGGAGAGCCCCGAAAGTTGGGAGACCGTTTCGGTTGCCGGGAATTGCTGCGAATCCGGCGACATGCTTGTATGGGATGTCGCCATGCCGCGACCTGAAGTCGGCGACACGCTCGCCGTGTTCTGCACAGGTGCCTACAACTATTCCATGGCGAGCAACTATAACCGTTACCCGCGACCTGCGGTCGTGCTTGTTCGCGATGGCCGGGCCGATGTGATCGTGGAACGGGAGACATATTCTGATCTTGTAGCGCACGATTTGGTTCCAAGCAGGCTGAGACCTGCCGCGGCACCTCCTGCGGTACACCCTGCAGCTGCGGAGTCGGCTCATCGCGACTCAGCCGGCGCTCGGTCTCGCTGAAATCCCGGTATCCTGATCCATGTTTTCGTTGCTTTACGTAGTACGGTAGTCAAACCTCTCCTTCTGCACAAGCGAGCAATGCGCGAATGAACACCTTGGCCGAGCCTGCCCACATATCGTACAGTCGGCCTGGCAGTGGGACTTCCCCTCCAAGGAGGCCTTACGCGGGGCGTAAGCTACGAAAGCGGTGCTGAGCAGGGATTGGCACAACCGTATGGAAAACCATACAGTCGCCAAGCAGGCGCAGAAGTGTTCCATCTTGGCAGGGGCGCAGGATTGTGAACTCCGTGCCGACGACAGTCTTGGTGAAGCAGGCGTGTTGTTGACCCTCATTGGGTGGAATGATAGTATTGTGGCACGTAGCGGAAAGGGGCTGAGCGGCATGCGTGAGAAGGTTGAGGCTGTTATCGGCAAGATACGGCCATCGCTGCAGGCTGACGGCGGCGATGTCGAACTTGTGGATGTGACTGCCGACGGAATCGTGAAAGTCAGGCTGAAGGGGGCCTGTGCAGGCTGCCCGATGTCGACGATGACGCTTAAGAATGGGATTGAGAGGATACTTAAGCAGGAGATCTC
This sequence comes from Bacillota bacterium, assembly GCA_035382325.1. Lineage (GTDB taxonomy): Bacteria > Bacillota > DTU025 > DTU025 > DTU025 > UBA5389. The sequence goes on from DAOTAC010000122.1 coordinate 1,439, forward strand.
CGAGGTAAGATCGGTTCAGGCGGTTTAGGTATCAGCCTGGATAATCGGGTAACGCGGGGGCCATGATCCTCACGACTCGAGTAGGAGGATGGATGGCCTCCTTATCGATTCGGCGACCAGGGATGCCCCGGAACCTCGTTCGGGCTCACCACCCGTGATCGTTGTCTAGTCCATTACCGACATTCCCAGAGCTTCGTATGTTTGCATATCGACAATACCTGTCACAGGCAGTCCCTTGTCTCGCTGCAATCGCATGATTGCGCGCTCGGTTGCCTGCCCGTATACGCCGTCTACACCTGCATGCTCGTACCCCAACTTCGCAAGTCTCAACTGTATCGCGTACACATAGCTACCCTTGGCGCCCGGCTCTACCCGGGGGCGGGTCGATCCTAGCACGCCGAAGTGCCCGGCAGTTATGACTACCGGCATGCCTACCTCAACTAAGGCATAGAGCTTCTCAACATCGCGGTTGAGCATGCGTACGCACCCGCCGGACTTGCGTTGCCCGACAGTCCACGGTTTGTTGGTTCCGTGGATGCCGTACTTACCCCAGGGCACGCTCAAGCCCATCCACCTAGTGCCGAACCCGCCTGCCCATGCGGCCTTCTCGGTCACTATGAAGTAGCCCAGAGGAGTGGGCGTAGATGATTTGCCGACCCCCACGCGGTACTGGCTCACGGGTTTCCCGTTCTCGAGAAGGGTCAGTGTGAGGTTGGACGTATCTATGAGAATGGCACGCCAGGGCGCCTGGCCTTTTCCGGGACTGGCTGCGATAATATCGCCGCTGGGCTTAAGCGAGGCGGCCATAATAGGCTCACATGCAAGCCCAAGAGCCATCCATACCGCCATGTCGACAACGCCGTTCTGGGGCAGTCCGACGCTACCCTGAAAAGCCCGCACTGCGCGGTCGGTTCCGGTCCCGAAAACGCCGTCTGCAGGGCCGCTGTAGTACCCCGCCATCGCAAGCCCTTCTTGCAGGTCTTGCACATGCTCCCCGACCATCCTCGGCTCTTCCAGCCAGAGGCGGTGCAGATCGCCGCATGAGCACATGTCTGCGCTCTGCGAACCTCGCGGCAGCGGTTCTTGTCCTTCCTGACCGCCCGCCCATAGCGAACGGGGCGATTCTCCGTAGCTCGTCTGGGGGTTCGCCTGGGCTGTGGCGATGTCTTCATCATGCTTGGGCACAGGTTCGGGCATAGACTCGGGCTCCGGCGGGAGCTCGACGATGCGGAACCCGTCACCCTGCCCTGTTGGTTCGCCGCGCCTGGCAGCCATGTCGTCATATCCGCGCGAGAATACGATCGCCATGACCAACCCGATCAGTATGAGCCCGGCCAGGCGGGCTATGAGCTGCTTGCTAGGGCCTCGCTTCACATTCATCACCCATGCCCCGAGATCTCTCCATTGATGCATTTCCCAGATAATCCATCCAGCATAGTGTATCCAGCAACTCAATGGTTAACGCGGCATGTCCCGCAGCGCGTCCGCAGCACACATCGCGTGACAACCAGGGAGCCTTCGACGTGATGTGAAGTCAAGAAGGTATGGACGCACGCGACTAGAATAGATATTACGGTACCTTAGAATGGCCGATCGGCACAGGTTGGCCTTGTTGAAGGGGGCTTACGGATGCGGGGAGAGATGCGGGCCATAGCCAAGACATCGCCGTCTCCAGGCGCCGAAAAGGTAGTGGTTCCCATTCCCCAGCCCGGCAGGGGCGAGGTATTGATCAAAGTGCGCGCGACTGCCATCTGCGGCACCGACGTGCACATTTACGAGTGGGATCAGTGGTCTCAAGGCAGGGTGAAGACGCCGAGGATCTTTGGGCACGAGTTCTGCGGAGATGTCGTCGAGGTGGGCGAAGGCGTCACCAAAGTCCAGGTAGGTCAGTTTGTATCGGCGGAGACGCACACTGCGTGCGGGCATTGCTTCTACTGCCTGACCGGGCAGGCGCACATCTGTCGAGAGGCCAAGATTGTGGGCATCGACAGAGATGGGTGCTTCGCCGAGTACGTCGTCCTGCCTGAGTTCAACTGCTGGATATGGGACATCGACATACCTGATGAAGTCGCGGCCATACAGGATCCGTTTGGCAATGCGGTCCATACGGCGCTTGCAACGGACCTGGCCGCGAAGACTGTCCTCATAACAGGTATGGGCCCCATTGGCCTCTGTGCTATCAGTGTTGCGAAGCGCTCGGGCGCCACGGAAGTGTATGTCACAGATGTGTCGGAGTACCGGCTTGATCTGGCAAAGAAACTCGGCGCAGACCTGGCGATAAACCCGATTGAGGAAGACCCCGTCGCGGCTGTGAGGGAAGCCACGGGAGGGCTTGGAGCCGATGTACTGCTGGAGATGTCGGGCAATCCTACTGCCATACGACAAGGGTTTCAGGCGCTGCGCAAGGCGGGGTTCGCATCGCTTCTAGGCATTCCGTCGAAGCCGATGGAGATAGACCTCGCGAACGATATCATATTCCGAAGCCTCACTGTGCAGGGCATCAACGGGCGCAGGATGTTTGACACTTGGTACCAGGCCCGGGCGCTGCTTAAGGCGGGGATCGACATAACGCCGGTCATCACGCACAGGATGTCGCTATGGGATGATCTAGACAAGGGCATGGAGCTTATGATGTCGGGAAAATGCGGAAAGGTAATCCTGTACCCGTAAGGCAGCGAGGTGTTTTCACGCATATTTCGATGGGGGAGGCATTGCATATGTCTGACGCGTTGGCATATCTCGCGGACGAGCTTGCCGAGCTACGCGAGCAGAAGCTGTTCAGGTACCCTAAGGTCTTGAGGGGGCAGCAACAAGCCAGGGCCATATACGATGGCCGCGAGGTCATCAACCTCTCGTCCAACAACTACCTGGGCCTCGCCACACACCCGCGGATGATCGCAGCTGCGGCAAAGGCGGCGCAGGAGTTCGGAGCGGGCTCAGGCGCCGTTCGTACTATAGCGGGCACAATGGACATGCACGTCGAGTTGGAGAAGAAGATAGCCGCGTTCAAACATACTGAAGCGTCACTGGTGTTTCAGTCTGGGTTCACAGCCAATGCGGGCACGGTAGCCGCGGTTCTGGGCAAGGATGACGTCATCGTCAGCGATGAGCTGAACCACGCCAGCATCATAGACGGGTGCAGGCTGTCGCGGGCCGCCATCAAGGTCTTCCCACATGGCGATATCGACGCCCTGAAGCAGCTGCTCGACGAGACTGACGCTGTGCGTGATGCGGGCCATCATGTTCTGGTCGTGACTGACGGCGTGTTCAGCATGGATGGTGACATCGCAAAGCTTCCGGAGATCGTTCGGGCGGCCAAAGAGCACGGCGCGATCACCATGGTGGACGATGCCCACGCCAGCGGTGTGCTGGGGCGGAACGGTCGGGGAACGGTCGACCACTTCGACCTGCACGGCCAGGTAGATATCCAAGTGGGCACGTTGTCGAAGGCCATCGGCGTGCTCGGCGGATACGTGGCGGGCTCCAGGACGCTGATCGACTACTTGATCCATCGTGGGCGACCTATCTTGTTCAGCACGTCACATCCGCCGGCGGTTACGGCTGCGTGCCTCGAGGCATTCGATATCCTGGTGGAGGAGCCGGAGATCATCGACAAGCTGTGGGAGAACACCCGGTTCTTCAAGAAGGGGCTTGAGGACTTAGGGTTCAACACTGGCATCAGCCAGACCCCCATCACTCCGGTCATTGTAGGCGAGGGCGCGCTGGCGATGAAGTTGTCCGACAGGCTCTTCGAGGAAGGTGTGTTTGCTCAGGCTCTGGCATTCCCGACCGTGCCGCGGGGCAAGGCCAGGGTACGCACGATCGTTATGGCCACGCACACGCAGGAAGATCTGGGCATCGCGCTTAAGGCCTTCGAAAAGGTAGGCAAGGAACTGAGCATCATCTGAGGCTGCTGGGTGGCGGGGTCCGCTGGCCCGACCGGGCGCCAAAGGAGGGGCGGATATTGCCAGAAGTCGTCTATGCTGAAGAGACCCTCAAGACTCAGGATGGAATCGATCTGTTCTGCCGGGTGTGGCTGCCGGGTGGGCCCAGCGGTGCGACTGATGCCGGAGGGGACGCGGGAGCCGGGACGGCTGCCGCTGCGGCTTCTGCTGCTACGCGCGCGGGTCGAGTGAGGGCTGTCGTGGTGATCTGCCACGGTCAAGCTGAGCACTCCGGAAGATACACGCATGTGGCGCAATTCTTCGCAGAGCGGGGATACGCGGTGTACGCCTATGACCTTCGCGGGCAGGGCAAGTCCGGCGGTGTGCGCGGCCATGTGGACCGATGGACGCAGTACTACGACGATCTATGGCTTGTGATCCGCACCGCCAAGGGGCGCCACTCCGGGCTTAAGCTGTTTGTTATCGGGCATTCCTTGGGAGGCCTCATCGCTCTAGGGTACGCCGAGCGGCGGCCCAAGACAATCACCGGTGTCGTTGTCAGCTCGCCAGGCCTTGCCTTTATGGTGAAAGTGCCGCTCTGGAAGAAGGCACTCGCAACGGTACTCTCGCGGATTGTGCCTCGCACGGCATTTGAAACCGGCATTCAGGCCGAGCAACTGTCGCATGACCCCGCGGTTGCGGCAGCATACAAGTCTGACAAGATCAGATACCCGAAGGTGACTGCCAGGCTCTACGTCGAGTGGAATCGGGCCACGCGCGCGGTCTTCGAGGGCGCGAAGTCGTTCGCGGTACCATGCTTGTTCATGCCGGCCGGCGCCGATCAGATCTGCTCTGCGCAGGCTACCGTGGACTTCTACAACAACGACCCACACCCTGACAAGAAGTTGGTTGTGTGGGAGGGCCTGTATCACGAGATCTTCAACGAGCCGGAGAAGCAGAAGGTCTTGGAGACTGCCGCGGCCTGGATTGCCGAGCGTGATGGACGGTAGGGGGATAGGGGCGATAGGCTGAACAGGCACTCGAGCTGACAGCTGAGGATATCCAGCGATATAGCAGGCATCTGTGCCTCGCAGGTGTTGGCGAGGAAGGTCAGAGGAGAATTCGGTCGGCCAGGGCCCTGGTTATGAGGGTGGGAGGACTGGGTTCTCCTATTGCGCTCAGGGCCTTCGAGAAGGTAGGCAAGGAATTGAGCATCATCTGAGGCTGCTGGGCGACGGGGCTTGCCGGCCCGGCCGGGCGACAAAGGAGGGACTGATATTGCCAGAGGTCGTCTATTCCGAAGAGACTCTCAAAACCCAGGATGGAATCGAGTTGTTCTGTCGGGTATGGTTGCCGGGCGGGCCCAGCGGGGCAAGTGATTCCGGAG
>DAOTAC010000123.1:0-6702 GCA_035382325.1 Bacillota bacterium
GGCGAGTTCGCCCTGGAGTTCGAAGGCTTCGGCGAAGAACCGGCCGAGGAATCCGAACCGGTGTCGAGCAGCGATCTGGATCTGTACCTTAGCGACCAGCCTGAGGAGCCGGAAGTCGGAGAGCCTGCGACAACTCGCAAGACCATTGAGATGGAATATGAGTTCTCCAAGGACTCAGTAATCGAGAGGATCGTCGATTCAGGAGGCCTGCCTCACAGGTTCTCACAGCTCGAGGTGCTGCGTGCGCCCATCAAGAAGGGCAAGACATGGAGTTTCCAGACGCCCGATTGGACCGACGTGAAGGCCGAGATCATTGAGACCGGCAAAGACGCCCATAAGGCCGACTACGTCAGGGTCAGGTATGAAGCGGAAGTGGACGGCGGTTCATACATCGAGACCAGGCTGTTCAAGAAAGGCCTAGGCATGGTGGAGTTCACGTCGTCTGGGCCCGACGGGGCCGAGTTCGTGTACAGCCTCATAGGCAACTAGCTCCTGCGGACGACTGCTGCTGCAGTCGTTCGTACGATGACGCAAACACCCCTGGCTGCGCCGACGCGCGGCCAGGGGTTGGTCATTCATGCCCATATTCAGGCCCACACACAGGCCCACACATAGGCCTGCACACTCTTGCTCACGCCCGGGCCCTGACGCGTAGGCGCAGACACGTCTACGAAGGCCTAGCGCCCCCTGCAACTAGGGCGCAATAGGTAGCAGGCGCTGCGTGGCTGACTCAATTGCGTCAGCACGTGCCAAAGCCTCGTCAGCGGAGTCAGCCCGAACGGCTATGTACAGCTTGAGCTTGGGCTCTGTCCCGGAAGGCCTCAGCGTCACCTTCCCCAAATCGGTCAGTTTGAGCTGTATGCAGTTCTCGCGCGGCAGGTCGATAGGCACTCGAACCCCCGTGCCACGTCGCTTGGTCCATCCCGTGAGGTAGTCGTGCACCTCTACAACTGGAAAACCGCCCACTGAGTCCGGAGTATCGCGCCGCAAAGACTCCATCGCCTCGCCGGCTCCCACGGACGCAGCAATAGGCACGGATAACAAGCGCTCGTGGAAATGGCCGTACTCGTGGAATAGCTCATCTAGGCGTTCGAGCAGGGTCTTCCCTCTCAGGCGCTGTCGCACGGCAGCACATGCTATCAGGGCGGACGCGATTACCGCATCCTTGTCGCGAACGAACGTGCCCGCAAGGTACCCGCAGCTCTCCTCGAACCCAAGCAGGAAGCGGTCGCCGGCCCGCTCCATCTCGCCTATCTTCTCTCCGATGTACTTGAACCCGGTCAGCGTGTCGATTACTCTGACCCCGGAGGCGGCAGCTATCGCAGTGACCATCTCGGTGCTGACTATGGTCTTGATGATGGCATACCCGGCGAGATCTCGGTCAGACGCGCGAGCGCCCTCGATCAGGAGGTCTGCGAGCAGCACACCTGTCTGGTTCCCGGTGAGCACACGGTAGCGCTCTGCAGCCTGGTCCCATACAGCGACGCCAACCCGATCACAGTCTGGATCAGTTGCAAGGATGATCCCAGGCAGCGCCCCTCCCGCATCGTGCGCCTGGGCAATCGCCATCTCGAAAGCCCCGGGGTCCTCGGGATTGGGGTATCTCACAGTCGGGAAGGCGCCGTCCGGCACAGATTGCTCCGCAACCGTCTGGGCTGACGCAAACCCCAGCTCGCGCAAGACGCGCGGGATAAACACATGCCCTGTGCCATGTAGAGGTGTATAGATCAAGCCGAAGGACGCGCGCGCCTCGCGGGGCGCAAGGGCACCGGCAATCCCATTAACCAGGTCGAGCACGCGACGAACGTACGATTCGTCGACGGCAGCGTCGACGTACTCCACCGGGGCTTTGGGCTCGCCTGGGGGCGAGAGGTAATCATCCACCGCCCGCGCGCGGTCCGCCACCTCCCCTGCCTCGTCAGGCAGCAACTGAACCCCGTGAGCGTCGTAAGCCTTGTAACCGTTGTACTCGGAAGGGTTATGGCTCGCGGTTATGACAATGCCGCCTGCCGCGGCGAGTTCACGCACAGCGTACGACAGCACCGGAGTCGGGCGGATGTCATCGAAGAGCCACACACGAATCCCATGCGATGCAAGCACGCGCGCTGTTTCATCGGCAAACTCGGTCGAACCCCGACGTGGATCGCGAGCTATCACCACGCCCGCCTCGCGAGCTCCGGGCACACGAGCCAGCAGATAGGCAGCGTAACCATGGGTAGCGCACCGAACCGTGTACCGGTTCATCCTGGCTGTGCCTACCCCAAGCTTACCCCGCATTCCGCCCGTGCCGAAGGCCAGCTCGCTGCCGAATCGCTCTTCGATCTCACGTGCGTCGAAGGATATGCGGTCAAGTTCCTGTCGGCTGGATTCGTCCAGCATTGCCGCTGCATCGCGCCATCGTTCGAAAACAGCTATGTAATCCATGCGGTACCCTCCCCAGAACGTGCGTCACTTGCCGAATCATCATCCGCATCATCATGATGATAGCCTAACATGCATGATCCCACAACATCCCCACTGTATCCTCGCCGCATCCTCGCCGTATCCTCACCGCATGCCACCATGCAGAGCAATTTCCGCACTGGCCGGGCACTACTTCCGCGTAGTCTCGTTCGGTAGGCAACGCGCCACGGGAAATCCCCCGCTACGGCACCGCCAGCTAGAGCCCCCGGGCCGCCAAGGCCGCCGCAGGCCCCGAGGCAAGCGTAATCGTCACGTGGTCATATGTTCATGGTGCCGCGCATAGCTTAGAACGGTGTAGTGTTCGCATAACCAAGATATTCGCGAATTGTGGTGAGTCATGCGGCGAACGAGAAGATTGCTAGCATCGACTCCCAACAAGCGTGGAATACGGTACTGTGACTTCGAAATGACTGGAAACTCTATGGTGTCATATGGAATTACTGGGGTGACATGTGCGCTCGCTCATACTACTATATCGTTAGCAGACTGGCCAGTCGCTGCGAATAACGGACTGGAAGGGGCGAGACCATGAAGAAGTTCTCCATTGGTATCCTGGTGACGATCATGGTGTTGGCGATTGCCAGCACAGCGAGTGCGCATATCGTGGGCCCAATCACCAGGGCAGAGAATCTGGCCCTTGCAGCTGGGTTCGAGGTAGTATCTCATGAGCACCTGCCCGAGAACCTACCGATCATGCCCATAGTACTGCTCGATGGCCAGATGGCCATGTCGGAAGTAGGGCAGTACGTGATCACTCTGATCAAGAGAAACGATGGTAGAACGCCTATCGAGGTTGACGGTTCTTTCACCGCTGATGCCTTCCAAGCGTACGATATAGGTTTGGTTGCTGACTCGACAATCCACCTGACCATCAGCTACATTGTGCTTAACGGCACACCCAGAGCCGTACAGGTTGTCGGAGTGGGTTGCGCCCGCTGGGCCCGGGAAATCCCAAGCAAGTAGCCTGTCTGACTTCGACGCAACTGCTCTCCGTGTTCAGTAGCGTTTAGACTGGCTTCGAGAGTAGTCGGTTTGAGCCTGAGGGATCATGGGCGATTGCCCGCAATCCTCAGGCTCGTGCTGCATCGGCTCGCCATCATCGCCGCCATCACACTGCCGCTTTCGGGTTATTTGACGCCTACGAATCGCTCGTGCTATAATGGCGAAGCAAGGTTCGTGGCGTGATCCGTCACGCCAACGCAAACGCGCCCGTAGCTCAGTGGATAGAGTGACGGACTACGAATCCGCAGGCCGCAGGTTCGAATCCTGCCGGGCGCGCCATTTTTCCGTGGCCCTGTAGCTCAGGGGATAGAGCAGTGGTTTCCTAAACCATTGGCCGCAGGTTCGATTCCTGCCAGGGCCACCATATTTAGTGGAACAGCGAAGACAACAACGCCCGGGCCGTGGCCCAGGCGTTGCTTTGTATGAGCTGCCTTTTCGGGTCAGAGATCACCCCGGACGCACCGCTAGGGGGGACGCGCCCGTGCTTCGCCAAGAACTGCAGATCATCGACGCCATCGATACACAGGGCCTGATAGTAACCGATAGCGGCGGCGTCATCGTACATGCCAATGAGCGCGCGCGCCGGCTTCTCGGCCGTGATCTGCCGACTGGCAGCTGCATTCAGCATGTCTGCCCTCCGTTGACTGATGCAAGCGAGTTCACGATCTGCTCCGAGCGCCTCGGCGATGCCTTGAGCGGAATGCCTTCCGCGCGCGAGGTGCGCATCTCACGTCGTCCTCTCAATTTGGGCGGTGCTTCAGACCCGAACTACATGCTATTTGCGCTAGAGGACGTCACACTACAAAACACGCTTGCCGAGCGCATCAAGTTCCTTTCATCAGTGCTTGACCGAGCTGCGGGCGGCATCACCATCATCGATCCCGACCTGAAGATAGTATACGTGAACCAGGCCCAAGCCAGCATGCATCGGTACAGTATCGGCGAGCTTGTCGGAAAGAGCATAGACGTGTTCTGCGACCCCGAAGAGATCCGCCGGTTGCAGGAATCCATATTCTCCGCAGGGGAACGCGAAGGAACGTGGACCGGCGAGGCGATAAACTACGCAAAAGACGGTACTGCCATTCCGGTGCTGCTTTCCGTATCGATGCTGCGTGATTCAGCCGGCAACCTCTCCGCGATAGTGGGTGTGACCAAAGACATCCACACCTACAAAGAACTCGAACAGGACATGCGGTCCTACAGCGAGAATCTGGCTCGTCTGGTGAGCCTAAGAACACGTGAACTGGAATCTAGCAGAGACGAACTGCAGACAATGTTCGATGCGGTCTCGGACTTCATGTTCGTCGTGGATAGTTCGTACTCCATAATACGTGCAAACAGATTTACCGCCTCGTTCTTTCATAGGAGACGCCATGAGGTCATTGGCTGCAAATGCTACAGCCTGTGGGGCGACGGCACTGGCCCCTGCGACGGTTGCCCCGCTCAGGAAGTCTTCACATCAGGTAATACCGCATTCGCCTCCCGAGTTATCAAAGAAGAACAAGTGCACGTGTGGGCCTACCCCATGCGCGCTATGGGCCACACGGCCGACGCCCCTGCCCTATCAGGTGTTCTGTGCTACGGGAAGGTCATGACGTCGGAGCTTGCCATGGAGAAACGCATCCAACAGGCAGAGAAGATGGCCAGCCTCGGCCAGCTCTCGGCGGGCCTGGCGCACGAGTTGCGCAATCCGCTGGGTACTATCCTTGCGGCGAACTACGCTGTGAAGACCCGCGTGGACAGCGGCGATAGCGAAGTCCACATGGCTATGGATGCAATCGAACGCAATGTCGATAGGGCCACTAGGATAATCAACAACCTCTTGGACTTTTGCAGCAAAGGCGCCCCGTCTGTTGCCACCTTCAGCATCGCCGACCTAGCGAGCCAGGTTCTGGCGCTTGAAGAGGAGTTGCTACGCCGGCAAGGAATCACTGTGAATGTCGATCTCGATAGCCTTCCTCCGGTCACAGCGAATGTCGACGGCATGAGGCAGGTGCTGTTCAACGTGGTTCACAATGCGGTTCAGGCTATGCCGAACGGCGGTCGACTTGCCGTGTCCGGCCGTGCCGTCCCCTCGGGCATTCAGTTGACGATAGCGGACACGGGTATCGGAATCGGCCCACGCGACCTGTCTCGCGTGTTCGATCCGTTCTTTACCACAAAGGCGCCTGGCCAGGGCACAGGCTTGGGTTTGACAATTTGCTACCGCGAGATCGAACGGCATCGGGGATCGATCAACATATCCAGCCGACCGGGGCATGGATCGGAAGTCACCATCGAATTGCCCTTAGGCAGCCCTGCAGCATGGCCCCAGTCAGGCGAAGGATAGTGAACAAGGAAAGTGAACGCGGAATGAACAGCGCAAGGATCATTCTTGTGGACGACGAGCCGGACTTCCTGCACTTCATGCAGCTCAGCTTGACCGACTGCGGCTACCGGGTGGAGATCGCCACAGGAAGCGCAGAAGCCTGCGCCATGGTGGCCTCGTCAGAGTTCGATGTAGCAGTCATAGATGTACGGATGCCCGAGATGACCGGCATCGAGCTGATGGAACACATGAGGAAACAGGGGTTTCGCGGGCAGATTATAGTATTGACAGGCCATGGCTCAATCGACGGCGCCGTGGAGGCAATGCGCAAAGGGGCTTTCACCTACGTGACCAAGCCCATCCGCCCTGACGATCTCGCTCTCGAGATAGACAAGGCGCTTCGCCTCTCGGTCATCACAGATGAGAACAGGCGCCTCAGGGAAGAGCTCGCGGAACTCACCAGCAGGCAGACCCTCATAGGCGACTCAGAACCAATGACGCGGATTCGCCGTCTGGTGTCGGTGGCGGCTGCCTGTGACTCTCCGGTGCTAATCACGGGCGAAAGCGGCACAGGCAAAGACGTGGTCGCCAGAGCCATTCACGCGCTGAGCCCGCGGAACCGCTACAGGCTAGTCAAGGTGAACTGCGCGGCAGTGCCGGACGATCTTTGGGAGAGCGAGATGTTCGGCCACGAAAAGGGCGCTTTTACGGGGGCTGTTGCTCGGAAACACGGAAAGGTGGAACTGGCGGACAGGGGGACACTGTTCCTGGACGAAGTGTCGGACATTCCGGTACAAGTACAGCCCAAGTTCTTGCGTGTGCTGGAAGACAAGTGCTTTGAGCGCGTCGGAGGAACTTGTACGGTCAACGTAGACTTCCGCCTAGTGTGTGCCACCAACCGTCAGATAGATCAGGAAGTAGCAACAGGT
>DAOTAC010000124.1:0-6652 GCA_035382325.1 Bacillota bacterium
CACACACTAACCTACAGCCGATGAAGCCTGCAAAGTCGAAACGAGCCATCCTTGCACAGTGGCAAGCATGCCTTCTACTACGCGCATGGGGTCCATCGGGTCGAAGTTCGGGTTCCGATACGGCCACTCAAGAAACTCATGAGTAGTGTTGGGAAGACGAACTAGGGTAACGCTGCGATTGCCTGCGCTTCGAGCCGCCTCCGCCAGGACCTGCGCATGGTATGGCTTGACCTTTAGGTCCTTCTCGCCCTGCACAATTAGGATCGGGGCCTTGATGGCCCGAATCTGGCCCACCGGGTCTATCTGCATGTGTTCGCGCAGCCACTGCAAGTTACCTGATACCGCGCTACGGCTCTTGCCGTCGCGCGCGTCCTGTATGAGCTGCTTCACCGCAGGCAGCAGGCCGGCGGCCAGCGAACGCGAGGCCTCGTCCAGCTCATTGAAGGTCGCCTGGTACTCGATCTGCTCTACCATCACTCTGTCCAGAGTAGTGGACGCGCCCGCCAGAAGCACGCACGCCGCAATTTGCGGGTCTTCGCCGGCCAACATGGAGGCTATGTAGGCTCCCTCCGAGTGGCCGATTACTCCGATGCGGGCCGGGTCGATATTGGGGTAGCCCTTGACAGACGCGACCATCGCCCGGGCGTCGCCCGCCAGATCGAACAACCCCGCCGATTCGAAGTCGCCGGTGCTCGTGCCTACCCCCCTGTCGTCGTATCGAAGTACCGCTATGCCGCAAGATGCCAGGCGCTCGGCGATCCGGCGGAATATGAACGTCTGGTAGGACGGAGGCGTGTTCCCGTCCCTGTCTTGCGGACCCGATCCGGAGATTAGCACAACGGCAGGGTAGCGCACACCCTGATCCGGGTGGGCTAGAGGAAGGGTAAAAGTCCCCGCCAGGCGGACATCGCCCGCGCTCTTTACTACTACATCCTGATCCACATAGTCGGGCACGACTGATGCGGATAACGCGGCGGGTGCGGCAGATGCGGCCGAGGTTGCCGATTTGGCCAAAGCGGCCGACCGGGACGGCCCTGCCGACCTGGCCGGCTTGGCGCGGTCAGCAGCCTTCTCGATGGCCCTTTGATACTCCTCCCGCACGGCCGTGCCATTCTGGCCTGGCACTTCCACATACATGACTCGGCCTGCGCCATCCGCGAACACCGACACGCCAATCACACCCGCCAGTATTATCTTGTACTCAGTAAGCGGAATCCGAGCCTCGGCATCTGCATCCGGTTTCGCATCCGCATCCACATTCGCCCGTGCTTGGCGCCTGGGGCGCCCTGGCCCGAGCAATTCCATGGTGACAGAGACTGAGGCGTCTGCGGCATTTGTGGTTGGCAGAACCGCCATGAAGGACTGGACACCTCCGCGGGAGTGGTCGTACATACCCAGAAGTAATTGATAATGACTGAACACATTGTTATCCAGAACCACTCGCGGGCGACACACCTTCGTCCGGCGAGACACCCCCGGCGCTTCGAACTTAGCGGTGTCTTCTTCGAAGGCGACCTTGAGGTACGTTCCCGGCGCCTCCAGTCGGTAGGACTCGGCCTCCATCTGCGGAGATAGAGCTAACTCAACTTGGGCGCGCGAAGCCTGCCCTCCTACGGATATCTCGACATGCGAACGGGCGCTCGTCTTTGTTAGCTCGAAGTCCTCGACACCTACTTGATCTCCGCCGATGAAAATGAGGAACCGACCGCGGTCAGCGAGGGCAGCAGAAGCGCGCCCCGGCGCGCCCACAAAAGGAATCATAATCAACACCACCAGCAGGGCTGCCGTCAGTACCCGCGGGCCAGCGGACGTACCTACATCAGAATCGGGCCGACGGCGCCTTCCACTATACGCGCGAAAGGCCCGTGGAGTGTCACTTCCGTATCCGTGCCCCCGCCCTGCTGTGTCAGGTTTCCTTCTGCTAGTCTGCCAGTTCGCTCTCGATACTCGACCAGAGACGGCGAATGGCCTGCGCTGCTTTACCCTCCGCGTGGTGGGAACTGCCGCGCGCCACCACAGGCACGCCTCGTACAAGGGCCGAGACCACCTCTTCATCGAACGGAACCTTACCCGCTACTTGGATGCCTTGGCTGCTGCAGTACTCCTCTAGCTGTTCAGAGCCTGCTTCGTCGAGGTCATACTTGTTTATGCAGACAGTGGTCTTCACGCCGAAGTGGCGTGCCAACTCAACCGCTCTTTGCATGTCATGCGCCCCTGCAACTGTAGGTTCAGTGACGATGAGCGCAAAGTCCACTCCGGACATGGACGATATGACCGGGCAGCCTATGCCGGGCGGTCCGTCTGTGATGATGTAGTCTAGACTCTGGCTTTCGGCGATCGACCGCGCCTCGCGCCTGACTTGTGTGACTAGCTTGCCCGAGTTCTCCTGGGCGACTCCGAGGCGTGCGTGGACCATGGGTCCGTAAGCTGTGTCGGACACAAACCAATGCCCCGACAACACTTCCTCCATCGAGATGGCCCCGTGAGGACATGCGCGGGCACAGACCCCGCAGCCCTCGCAAGAGATCGGATCGATCCGGGGGACGATGTGGGGAAGACCGGCGCGGGCAGCAGAACCTGCCCTCCCGGCCGGGCCGATGGCCTCGAACCTGCAGACCTCGGCGCAGACAGCCCATGCGCTGCACTGGCCCGCGTCAACGCATTCTGCCGGGCCAACGCACTCTTCCGGGCCGATGCATCTGGCTGGGTCTAGCACCGCCTGTCTGGACGCCCGGAACTCGTTGGTCTTCCTCACTGTCGGGCTGAGCAGAAGGTGGAGGTCAGCTGCGTCCACATCGCAATCGGCTAGCACCTTATTGTCTGCCAGAACAGCGAAGGATCCAACTATGGAGGTCTTGCCTGTACCGCCCTTGCCGCTGATGACAAGCAGTTCCTTCATCGTGCCATTTCCGCCTCCTCCGGCAGCGGCCCCGCCACGGTGCGAATCTGCCGCCAGAGGCCTCTCATTGATTCCTCCAGCTCAGGGAAGTCGCGCACGAGCTGGCCTCCACGAGCGTAGGAAGTCGCGAATCTTCTGTCGAATGGGATCTCGAGCAGCACCGGGATGTTCTCCTGCCTACAGTAGGCCGTTACTCTGGCGTCGCCCAGCCCTGCTCGGTTGATAACCACACCGAAGGGGACGGCTAGTTCGCGAACCATATCCACTGCGAGTGTCAGGTCGTTCAGCCCAAACGGCGTCGGCTCGGTAACGAGTATGCAGTAGTCGCTGCCCTCTACCGAGGCCACGACGGGGCAGGACGTCCCGGGTGGCGAGTCGATGATGACCACCCCGTTGGCTGGGCCGACCTTACCCCGAACAGCCTTCGCTACTGGGGGAGCCAGAGCAGCACCGATGTCGACTCGTCCCTGGACGAATCTGATCGCCTGTGCCGCTGCCGTCGACCCTGCCGAAACCAACAGTCCTGACGATCGTGCGATTCCAACTGATCCTGCCGCTTCCGCGGCTCTCGCTGCTACCGCCGGCGCGCCCACGCAGCTTACCCAGCCGGTTTCCACGACCCCGATCTCCCTGGGCGCCTCGGATATTGCGCCTTCTGGGCAGAACCGCACACAGCCGCCACATCCGTGGCACAGCTCGGGGAAGGTGATCGCGCGGTTTCCAAACGACAGGATCGCATGAAACGCGCACACGTCCGCGCAGATGCCGCATCCGCTGCACTTGCTCTCGTCAACGACAGGCACAGGCAGGGTGACTGGCTCGGAGGTCTCTAGCACGGGATGGAGAAACAGATGAGCATTGGGCTCCTCGACATCACAGTCCAGAAAGTCCACAGATGTAGTTCCCTCCAGAGCAAGAGCAAGAGCCAGGTTAACCGCTACAGTCGTCTTGCCTGTGCCGCCCTTTCCGCTGGCAACTGAGACAATCATGGCCTACCTGCCGTGGCTGCACGAATGTCCATGGTGATCATTGTGGCCGCCGTGACTGCAGGACCCGTGCCCTTCGTGTCCTTCAGCCTGTCCTCCAGCGTATCTTTCGGAGCTATCAGCGTGATCGCATGCACTCTCGCCCACTTCGAGCGATCCCGCGAGGTAGTCGCCGAGAACCTTGGTTACACTCCCCGAGGCGCCGACTATGGTCTGGATGCCCTTGGCGGCAAACAGCTCCTGTGCCCTTGGGCCCATGCCGCCTGCGATGATGCACGAAACCCCCAGTCCCGATAGGTACTCCGGCAGGAACCCCGGCTGGTGCTCCGGATTAGCCACGCGCTCTGTGCCCACGGTCTTGCCGTTCTCTACTGTGACTACGGTAAACTCGGAGCAATGACCGAAATGCGCTGATATCACTGCGCCGTCTGTTGCCAATGCGATCTTCATATGTGATGTACCTCCCAAATCGCTGCAAATCATTGAGTTGGTCTAGCTGCTAATAGTCTCAGTCCTCTAGCGTCTTCCCATTCCGTGATGGGAGTCCACAGTGGCTCCGGAGACCGCGCTGAGCTTGCCGGCCCTGTAAGCCTGGAGCGCATCGCGCACCGTGCCTGAAGCCGCAGCATACACCTTGATACCTGCCGCTTCCAGCGCGCGTGCTGCGTTAGGGCCGACGTTGCCCGTGATGGCCACGCCTACTCCCTTGTTAGCCAGAAACTGCGCGCTCTGAGTGCCCGCGCCTCCAGACGCCATGACACCCTCGTTCGAAAACGCCTCGAATTTGTCGGAGTCGGAGTCGACGATGATGAAGCTCCGACACCTCCCGAACCGCGGGTCCATAGCCGAATCCAGGTCCTCACCCTGAGCGGTTATCGCAATACGCATGTTACTCGCCGCCTTCCGTCGAGCGTTGCTCTGGGTTCCTTCCCAAGCCAGCCAGGTCATTGAGTCGCCGTTCCACGATCTCAAGCTCGCTCCTGAGGAACTGCGCCTGCTGGCCGAGCAACTCCTTCTCGCGTTCCGCCGACATGCCCTGAACATCATCGGCATGGCGGCTCTCCTGCGACGCACCTCGAAAACCCCCAACAGGGAACGGAGCCGATCCGGGGCAGCCGTACCTCATCCAGCCTGGCATGCCCGTGGAGTAGTACATTCGCCTGTGGCCTCTGCCGCGACCCGCCCCGGTCCGCGCAGGAATGTCGTACCCTGCACAATAGCCCGCAGCTCGTCCAGTCATGGGCCCGAAGCCTGCCGGACCCGTTCCATCGCCTCTCGGCATATCCCATACCTCCTTAGCTATAATGATCATATGCCCGTTATCAGTATACCCACAGTTATGGGCATATGTCAATAACCAAGGCGGCGGAACGACCGAGATGGCGAAAAGAGGTCCTACACAGGGTCCCGCCACCAAAGGCGTGCTGAGCATGGCTTTGTCTGGCCTGCGGGAATACCGTACGGACTCTTCGGAAGCCTGGTGGAATATCAGACGGTTCCGCACGGCCGGACGAGATCGGAAGGCGTCTTGGGAGTCGTTCAGCTCGTATCGGCTGTCTCGGACGGCTGGTGTTGACACCGCCCTGAAGACACCATGCCTGTCCAGCGGCTATATTCTGCCGTATTCGCGCAGCCCGAATCCCAGGTAATGTTTTGGGCGACTCCTTCCTGCGGTTCTATACAGCTATACGTTCGATTATGCAGCACCTATTGTCACCAAACGGAACAGATCGGAGAAATTGTGTTCGGAATCTGAACAGCCTGATTTCCTACAGCTCGGCGCGTCCGCCTTGTCGCCCATGCGAGCATCAGTCACCTGCCCCCGCAGCGCCCCCGCCCCTTTCCTCCGGGTGGCGATCCCGGGTCGGAACACGGGCCGGGGTCGGGGTCGCAGTCATGTCTGGGGTAGGGATCGTGTCCAGGGTCAGGACCAGGGTCGCGGCCGGAGTCGGAACCGCGTCCGGAATCAGGGTCAGGGCCATGTCCGGACCCATGTTCGGGTCCGTGCCTGTGCCCATGCCCACATCCGGGGCGCCCAATCCTCTTTCCCCGCTCAGCCCCGCAGTGTGGGCATGCGGGGTCTACCCCACTCCGCGCTGCGGCGAATGGGGCCTCGAACTCATGGCTACACGCCCCACACCGGAACTGCCCCAGAGCCAGTCGGTAGGTCCCGCCTTCGAAGCGAATGGCCCTTCCCTCCACAAGCGCCCGAGCCACTTTCTCCCTGGCCGATGAGAGCACTCTCTGAAACGTAGGCCGAGACACCTGCATACGTCCAGCGCACTCTTCCTGCTCCAGTCCTTCAAGATCCTTGAGGCGTATAGCCTCAAGCTCCTCTACTGTAAGCACTTCCTCTTCCAGATCACGCATCGACACACCCGCAGGCTTGAATACGGTCACCTGAGGGATGAACTCTACGCGTCTGAGTTTGGGCGGTCTTGGCATGGTATCAGCTCCTGTTCAGAATCATGCGCATGTCCGAAGTAGGTCAACCCGTCGTCACGGCGGATGGCATCGATCAGTCCCTCGCCTAAGGAGATCGATAATGCTGCGGCATTTGATCGTCGGCGATGTTGCTGTTCGCCCTCGCCGCCGATCAGGATGCTTTCCTCCGAAACACCCGGCAGACCCGGTGAGGATATGAGCCCCGCTCGATCATCGACGCACTCCTTAGCCCGCTCCCTCTCGTCCACCGACAGCCGATCGGCCGAAGCCCCAGCGGGAGGTCGTTCCACCGTGCTTAGTTGGATCTTCTCAGCTCTGGCGC
>DAOTAC010000125.1:0-6621 GCA_035382325.1 Bacillota bacterium
GAGGCGGTACTTGGCGTACTCCCATGACCTTGCCCAAATCCACAGGAGGTTGGGGAGGCTCTTCGGGAGGCCGCTCTGGAGGCAGTTCGTCCGGAGGCTTCGGCGGATTCGGCGGCGGTCGCTCAGGAGGCGGCGGCGCGAAGGGCGGATGGTAGTCTCGCCCGTCTACACTCAGAGCAATCGACGTGAGAAGATGCCTGTGAGGCCGGCATCCCTGACCCGCTGGGAGATGCGGCGGATATCGGTGGTGTACAACCCCGAGTCATACATTCGGTTGTAGTATACGCCGCCGGCAAAGGTGTACTTGTTGAGCAACCCCGAGGGCGAACCGAGTGACCGCTCGATACAGGCGAGCAGGTCGCCGCAGGCAAGCGATGAGGGGAGGATCAAAGGCTCTTTGCCGGCGGTTTTTCGTATTGCATTGTGCCCTGCGAGCGTGCCGGTGCAGATCGCCTCGGTATGCCCCACCATCAAACCCGCCTTTTCGCCTGCGCAGAACAGGTTTTCCACTCCGGTCACCTTCATTGATAGATCATGTGGGGTAATCACTGTGAACCTGATGGAATTACCTCGCCCTCCCGCATAAGGGTCCTGGTAGAGAGCTGACTCGAATCCGGGAATGGCCCGGAGTCGATCCATAGGGAAGAAAGGCGCCATCAGCTTGGCATGGCCGGTATCGAGCAGCACCAAATTATCGTAGAATTCGGGCAGCGAATACTGCTGACATGCCTTGGGCGCAGAACGATCGTCCCGTGGCACATACCGGGGCACCGGAATCACCAGTGCACCGTGTTCTTCCAGGTTGCGCGCAAGCCATGGGGCCAGCGACTTCTTCTGCAGTTCGCAGGAGCCGCTCAAGGCTTCGAACAGGCTGCCCGATATCTCCCTGGCCCCGGCTTTTCCCGCGATGCTGGTGCGCGGGCCGAAGGCGGGGCATCGCAGCGCGCACATGACGCATCCGCCGCTTACACGGGCGCAGTTGCCCTGCGGCCCTGCGGTGCCTGTAGCATCGATGAAGCAGTGGGCGGGCACTCTCTGTCCGTCTGATAGCACGAGCCGACTGATGCGGTCGCCTTCTTTCTCTACGTCTACCGCGCGAGATTCGAGCATCAAATGGACCCCCAGTTCTGTAAGGGCCCTGCGCACTGCGGCTTCCACTCTGTTGACATCGTATAGGCTCGCATGGAGATGGCCGGGGAAGTCCACGCGCCGGTGGATGGTCACCTGATCGATCACCTCGAACAGGTAACCGGCGCCCATTGCCGCAAGCTCCCGCGCGGCCGTGAACCTCCCGTTGTTGTCCATTATCCCGCCTACCAGGCCCGTCCCGAGCAAGAGATTGGTTCTTTCGAGAAGCACCACATCTGCTCCGGCCTGCGCCGCGGCTACGGCCGCGGCGCAGCCAGCCCATCCGCCGCCGACAACCACAGCCACGGTGTTCATCTGACCCGCTCGTGCCTGAGCTCGTCTTCGATGATCCTGGGGATAACCCTGGCTAGAATGCGACCGGCGGTGAGCGGAGCCACCTTCCCGGGCAGCCCGGGAGCTAGCTCGGCATGGATGCCGCGCTCAGCCGCTGCCACGAAATCGACGCCGCCGGGCGCCGACGCCAGATCGATTATGACGGCTGTGCGCCGGAGCACATACACGAGGCTTCTATCGAGTACCTGAGCCGGTACTGTGTTGAACACGATATCTATCTGCGGCAGGCAATGAGGCAGGTCGGCAAAATCCACGGGCATGGCTCCCATCTCGAAGAGCCTGGCTCTGCCCGGGGCCTTGCGCGCGGCGCCCCACACGTGCGCGCCCAGACCCTGAAGCATCCTTACAAGTGTTAGGCCAGTGCGCCCTGGCCCCAGCACGAGGCAATTGCTGTTGTGTATGGTGAACGGCGTGGCCTGCATCGCCATGAGTATGGCGCCTTCCGCCGACGGGATAGAGTTGAGGATGGCCAGTTCGTCGTCTTCGCCCGTATCCACTACCCGAAGACCCAAGGCGGCGCAGTCCGCTGCAAGGCATGGCCGGACAACGCCGCTCAGCACTATGGCCGCCGGATCGGCTGCGGCGAGGAGTTCTCGATTGATGCTCACAGGTCTGGAAGTGATCTTGATGTTTCCATTCGTGTCCGTGCCCGAAAGAGGCAGGATGACGGCGTTCGCCCCGGCGCATGCGTCGCGCGCGCTCAAAGCGGCTACCGCCTCACTGCGCATACCTTCTGTAGGCGTTCCGAAACAAGACACATGCGCCCCGGAATCGATCAGGCCGGACACTAACTCCACTTCGCGGCGGTCGCCGCCCAAGACACATATGGAAAGCCCTCTCAAGTCGGCCACGCGGTCCGCCTCCTTCATACTCGCTCAGAGTAAGTGTATGACGGAGGTGCCGCCCTCAGTCGATTTGCGCGGCGAGTTCGCGCCGGGCCTCTTTCAGTATCTTCTCCGCGTCGAGCCTGGTCGGTCCTTCAGCGTAGATGGTGAACGACGGGTGCTTGGCGTCGGGCAGCACCATGTACCATCCGTCGCCTGCCGCCTTTCTGTAACCGTCGAATGTGTCCACTCCGGGCTGATCCAGCTTGCCCAGGAGCTCTCGCATGGCCTGGCCTTTGAGCTCCCATGGGCAGGGCATTGTGTCGCGAAGCAGGTGGTGCTCCGGCACCAGCTGGACGAGTTGCGAAAGTGGCGCCGAGTCGGCCGATACCCATTCCACCAGTTTGGCAGCGGCGAATATCGCGTCCATGCCGTTGTGCAGCTCGGGAAAGACGAATCCGCCGGCAAGGTCGGAGGCTATCCCCGACTTGCTGGTGCGCGCGAGGTCTGAAAGCTCGCGCGCGTGCGATTTGGCTCTATACACTGTGGCTCCATTGCTCGTTAGAGCCTCGGTGAGCACGGTCGGGATGTAGCTGGGCGCCGTTACGCCGCGAGAAGACTTCGAACGCACGCCAAACAGCGCCATCATGTATGCAAGTTCCATGTCGGTGAGCACTCGGCCTGAGTCGTCGGCTACCCACATCCTTGCTCCTTGCGGATCGATGAGGATTCCCATGTTCGCTCCGATGGTCTTGACTATCAAAGC
Source organism: Bacillota bacterium (assembly GCA_035382325.1). GTDB lineage: Bacteria > Bacillota > DTU025 > DTU025 > DTU025 > UBA5389. The sequence goes on from DAOTAC010000125.1 coordinate 3,073, forward strand.
TAGGTCTTCGCGGGCACGCTCTGACTCGCGACGCGTCTTGGGCATCTTCGTCTCCTGTTCGATGGCGTTGAGCGAGGTCACCTCGGCGCCCATCTTGGCTAGCAGCGGAGGGAGTATACTCCCGGTGAAGCCATGCCCACAGTCAACCACTAGCCTCATTCGATTGGCCTTGGTGACCTCCACATTGATATGGGCGAGGCAGTCATCGGTATAAACCTCCACCGCCCGCGGGTAGTAGCTGATGCTGCCGACCTCGCGGGAGCTGGTGCGCCGCGGGTCCTCGCGGGCGAGCAAGGTTTCGATCTTGCGTTCGTCGCCGCGTGAGAGCGCAAGCCCATCGCAGTCGAACACCTTTATGTCCACCATTTCGAAGTTGTCTTCGGAAGTCTGGGTATGCACGGCGTACGCATAGCCGTTGCGGCATGTCATGTACGAGAGCAGCGGTAGAGGCTGCCCCTGCAGATCGCATACGGACACCCCGGCGCTGGACAGCCCTGCAACCAGCGCCCTTTTCATCATGCGCGCCGTGCGGCTGGGGTCGCGGCTAACGATCACGCTGGCGCCCTTCTTCATGGTGCTGCCGATTGCACTGCCCAGGCGCACTGCGAACTCGGGAGTAAACTCGAAGTTGACAAGGCCGGATATTGCGCCGGCATGGAACAGCTCTCGCTGCAGGCGCTGCCCCCACACCACGCTGGCAGAGAGCACAACGCTTTCGTCGATGATCTTGCCCGGCCAAACACGCACTCCGGGCTTGACTGTGACTGCAGTGTTCAGAATGGAGTCATCTGACACCACAGCCCCTTCGCCCACTCGCACACTGTCTTTGAGCACCACATTCTCGCAGATGATGGAGCCCGACACTACCGATCCTTCGCCTATGTAGGAGTTGCTGAAGACAGTGGACCTCACTATGAAGGAGTTCGCCGCCACTATGACGTTGTCGCCAACCACGCAGTACTCGCGAAGACGGGCTCCGGGGGCGATCTCGCAATTCTCCCCCAGCACCATAGGGCCTTTGAGGTCGGCCCGCGAACTGATCTTGGCTGATTTGGACACCCATACGCCGGGCATTACCTGTTCGCCGGGTATGCTCAATCGGACCTTGCCCGATAGCGCGTCCACCTGAGCCCGGATGTACATCTCGATGTTGCCCACATCACACCAGTAGCCGTCGGCCACATGTCCGAACAGTGGCTGCTTCTCTCGGAGCAAGAGAGGGAAGAGGTCGCGCGAGAAATCGAAGTCCTGCCCGGGAGGTATGAACTTAAGCACTTCGGGCTCGAGGATGTAGATTCCGGTGTTGATGGTGTCTGAAAACACCTCCGACCAACCGGGCTTCTCCAAGAACCGCTGGATGCGACCGCTTTTGTCGGTTATGACCACACCGTACTCCAGGGGATTGTCTATTTTGGTCAGTAGGATGGTAGCGATGGATCCCTGCTTTCGGTGGAATTCGAGCGCCTTTGTGAGGTCGAAATCGGTCAAAAGGTCGCCGGAGATCACTATGAACGTCTCGTCGAAGTGCTGCTCTAGGTTTTTCACCCCGCCTGCGGTGCCGGGCAGCTTCTCCTCAACTTTGAACTTGACCGAAAGCCCCTGAGCTGAGCCGTCGCCGAAGTACGACTCGATCTGGTCGGCTAGGTAGTACAGGTTAGAGTACACTTCGCGCACACCGTGCGCTTTGAGCAGAAGAAGTATGTGCTCCATGATGGGCCGGTTGGCTATGGAGATCATGGGCTTGGGCCGCGTGGCGGTGATCGGTCGAAGGCGGGTCCCTTCTCCCGCCCCGAGGAGCATGGCTTTCATGGCTTCAGACCTCCGTTCCTCTGCCGTACTTGTTTGTGCATTTCGACGGCGACACGTGGTTGTCCTTTGGCCGATGCTCTGGCCGCGTCCTATGGCGGCCTGAGGTTCCGGTCGCTGTGGGCGGACCGGGCGGATGCAGGGATATTCCTCACCTGCGTAGAACAGATATGAGTCAGTCCTTGGCCCAAGCGAAGGGGGGCGGGCCGGGTGGGGGAGGAGGAGCTTTCTATGCAGGACGTGCAGAGCCGTCCGGACTCCAGGGGCATCGACATACAGAAGGTCGGAGTAAAGAACGTGCATCTTCCGCTGCAGATTGCCACCAAGGAAGGTGGCTGGCAGTCTGTGCTGGGGAACGCCTCGCTCTCGGTAGAGCTCCCCATGCAGTTTAAGGGCACTCACATGAGCAGGTTCATAGAAGTGCTGCTTTCGTGGAGCCAGAAGCCCATATCGAACGTGTCCATAACGTCAATACTGAGAGAGACGTGTGAGTCGCTATCGGCCACCAAGGCGCATATTTCGATAAGGTTCAAGTACTTCGTGCCGAAGTGTGCACCGGTGAGCGGCAGGGAGAGTATTCTCGACTACAACTGCGAGTTCAGCGGAGCAGTCGACGGTTCTCGCCACACGTTCATCATGGGTGTGGAAGTTCCGGTCACCTCGTGCTGCCCGTGCAGCAAGGAGATATCGTCTTTTGGGGCCCACAACCAGCGGACAATGATCCGAGCGCGCGTTCGGTTCAGCGCCGCGGGGTTTCTGTGGTTGGAGGATCTCATAGCGCTTCTGGAGGCCCAGGGCAGCTGTGAGATATATCCGCTGCTCAAGCGGGAGGACGAGAAGTTCGTCACCGAAGCGGCCTACACCAACCCTAAGTTTGTGGAGGACATATTACGAGACGTGGTCATATCGCTCAGGGCCGAACCGCGCGTGCGTTGGTTTGAGGTGGAGTGCGAGAGCCATGAGTCGATCCACAACCATTCGGCCTTTGCCTGCCACGTCGAAGAGAAGAGGACGGTGTAGCCGCCGGTGCCGGTGCTGGAAGTAGGTTCGGTCACTAAGTACTACGGGTCTGACCTAGTGCTCAGCGGGATCAATGTGTCGGTGGAAGAGCGTGACCACATAGGCCTGGTCGGGCGGAACGGCACAGGCAAGACCACTCTGCTCCGGATCATGGCTCAAGCCCTTGACTACGATTCCGGTTCTGTGACGGTGGCGCCGGGTTGCACCGTAGGGTATCTCGCGCAGGGGATCGGGTACAACTCTGGCAACACGTTGTATGAAGAGATGAGGGGGGCTTTCGCGCGCGCTTTTCGCATCGCCGACGAAATGCGAGAGTTGGAGCATCAGATGGCCGACCCGAAGATGGCCGACCCCAATGTAGCCGGATCCGAAAGGCTTCTAGACCGGGTCATGCAGCGTTACTCCAGGCTCTCCACTGAGTTCGAGATGTGCGGGGGCTACGACTACGACGTACGCATCAAGACTACCCTTTTTGGACTGGGCTTTCGCGAAGACGATTTGGGTCGAGTCATCGACACTCTGAGCGGAGGTCAGAAGGTCCGCGTTGCGCTGGCGCGTATGCTCTGTTCGGCCCCTAATGTTCTTTTGCTCGATGAGCCCACCAACCATCTGGATGTGGATGCATGCGAGTGGCTCGAAGGCTATCTGCGGTCATTTGCAGGGGCATTCGTCGTCGTATCGCACGACCGCTATTTCCTGGATGCTACTACGAACAAGACATGG
>DAOTAC010000126.1:0-6611 GCA_035382325.1 Bacillota bacterium
GCAGGCGGTGGGGCGCGCAGCCGAGGGAATCGTGAACGAGGTCCGCAGGCAGTTCCGTGAGATCCCGGGCCTGATGGAAGGCAAGGCCAGGCCGGATTACGCCCGGTGCGTCGACATGTGTGCGGGCGCTGCTCAGAAGGAAATGGTGGCGCCGTCGCTCATAGCGATAATCGCGCCCATTCTCGTCGGTGTGCTGCTAGGTCCGGACGGCGTTGGCGGACTGCTTGTGGGCACGGTGGTAACCGGGTTCCTGTTGGCCGTTATGATGGCCAACGCCGGCGGCGCCTGGGACAATGCCAAGAAGTACATTGAATCTGGGCAGTACGGCGGAAAGGGATCTGATGCCCACAAGGCCGGAGTGGTAGGCGATACTGTGGGTGATCCGTTCAAGGACACTTCAGGCCCCTCGCTCAACATATTGATCAAGCTCATATCGATGGTATCCATAGTGTTCTCGTCTGTGATCGTCGCATTGTCGATCATCAAGTAGACGCTGCAGATACCAGCGCCTTTCCTACATTCCTCGCGATGCGGACCGGCGCCCACTCATTGCCAGTGGGGGCCGGTTCTCGTCACCTGCCTTGAAACCCAACAGCCAGAGTCGGTCCCGACAAGATTCGAAATTTATAGCAGGAAACCGACATACTGCGTTGAATGGTCAACTTAGCGACCGCAACCACAGAGCCGCACTTCTAGTATTCGTGGTCCAGAAGGCAGCAACTATCATTCACTATTTAGGGGTTTAGATTGTGCACGTGTCGCGAAAACAGAACCTTCTCATCGGTCTGTTGTTGATGACCGTAGTCGTCGCGTGTTCAGGCGTCGGCCTGGCAGAGGAGTACGTTCTTTCGGACAGCACGAAGGCTGTGTACGGAAAACTCATGGCCACTCCGGCGGTAAAGCAGGGTATTGAGTTCCTGTTTGCCGACGATGCCAACACCCTCGCTGAGCAGATAGAGATCTGCGAAATCCCCGCGCCTCCATTCAAGGAGGAAGTCCGCGCAGCGGAATACATGAAGCGCCTTGCGGCACTCGGCCTCAAGGATGTTCAGCTGGACGCCGAGGGCAATGTATTCGGGGTTCTTCCCGGAACAGGGAACGGCCCCAAGCTCTTGGTCTGCGCTCACCTCGACACCGTGTTCCCTGAGGGGACCGATGTTACGGTGAAGGTGAAGGACGGTAGGTACAGCGCCCCTGGTATCGGCGACGATACCCGCGGTCTTGCGGCGCTCCTATCGGTTATTCGCGCTTTCAATGAGACCGGCATCAAGCCCGTCGGCGACGTCATTTTCTGCGGAAACGTAGGAGAAGAGGGGCTTGGCGATCTCAGGGGCGTGAAGGCGCTGTTCCGCGATCACAAGGATATCGACGGGTTTATCACGGTGGACGGAGACGGAGCAGGATGGATCCTGTATCTTGCTACAGGCAGCCACAGGTACGAGATAACCTTCAACGGACCTGGCGGCCATAGCTTTGGCGCATTTGGTCTGCCTAGCGCCATCCACGCCATGGGGCGTGCCATCGCCAAGATCGGCGATCTGCAGACGCCAAAGGAGCCCAGGACGACCTTCACGGTGGGGGTTGTCGAGGGCGGAACCTCGATCAACTCCATTGCGGCTCAGGCCAAGATGTGGGTGGACATGAGGTCCAACGAGCTGCCTCCGCTGCTTGCAATTGAGAAGGAGCTCCTCGCTGCGGTGAAGCAGGCAGTCGTTGAGGAGAACGCCAGATGGAACAGTGACAAGATCACTGTCGATATCAAGATGGTAGGGGACAGGCCTGCGGGAACGCAGCCTGCCGATACCAGCATAGTGCAGGCTATGTATGCGGCGACAGTCGCTCTTGGTATAGAGCCGGAGCTTGAGGGTCCTGCCAGTACCGATGCTAACCTTCCCATTAGCCTTGGCATTCCCGCACTGTGTATCGGCGGCGGAGGAAGGGGAGGCAACGGCCACGCGTTCGACGAGTGGTACGAAAACGTTGATGCCTACCTTGGGACGCAGAACATCTTCCTGACGATACTGGGCCTCGCCGGAGTCGACGGCGTAACCCAGCCTCTTCTCGAGGTTCGCGCCAAGTAGCTAGCGACTCTACCCCAGGCAGGTTCTCGCTCTGTGGCTTGCGGTCACATCAAGCTCTGGGAATCATTGAACTAGCCTCATCGGGTCAAGAGGGAGGACAACTATCGGATGAAACTCTGGGTGAAGATTCTGATCGGGTTCGCGCTGGGCGCGGTTGTCGGCCTCATTGTGGGGCCTTCCATAGCGGTGATTAAGCCGCTGGGAGATCTCTTCATCAGGCTCATCAAGATGCTGATTGTGCCGATGGTATTCTGCTCACTGGTCGTTGGCGCGAGCAGCATAGGCGACCTTAAGAAACTGGGCAGGGTCGGCGGCAAGACGGTGTTGTACTTCTTGGTAACCACCGCATTTGCAATAACTCTGGCGATCCTGCTGTCCCTGATAATCGATCCAAGCGCGGGATATGTAATCAGCGAAGTGGGAACGTATGAAGCGAAGGCGATGCCGAGCATCGCCACTACGTTCCTTAACATGGTGCCGACTAACCCCATTAACGCCGCAGCGACTGACAACATCCTTCAGATCATCGTGTTTGCGCTGTTCATGGGGATTGGGATTTCGCTTCTGGGCGAGAAAGGCAAGCCGGCCCTGGCATTCTTCGATAGTGTTGCGGAGATCATGTACAAGATAACTGCCATAGTGATGGGCTTTGCGCCTATAGGCGTATTCGCGCTGATTGCGTGGGTCACGGGCACCAGCGGGGCCGACGTGTTGCTGCCCCTGGCCAAACTGATATTCGTGTGCTATCTGGCCACCGCCCTGCACGCAGTCATAGTATACTCGGGAGCGGTGTACATATGGGCAAAGATGACCCCGATCACGTTCTTCAAGGGGTTCTTCGAAGCCATGGCGGTAGCCTTCAGCTCGTGCTCCAGCAGCGCGACGCTGCCTATCTCGATGCGGTGCGCTCAGGAGAACCTGGGCGTGTCCAAGGAGATTTCCAGCTTCGTTCAGCCGCTGGGCGCCACCATAAACATGGACGGCACAGCCATTTACCAGGGCGTATGCGCCATATTCATCGCGCGGGTGTACGGTATTCCTCTAGGTATTCCCCAGTATCTGATGATCATCCTCACAGCCACTCTGGCGTCTATCGGAACAGCCGGTGTGCCGGGCGCAGGGATGATCATGTTGAGCATGGTTCTGCAGACGGTTGGACTGCCGATAGACGGGATCATGTTGGTTGCAGGTGTGGATCGTATACTTGACATGGCCAGGACCTGCATGAACGTAACAGGCGACGCTGCCGGTGCCGTGGTCATCGCGGCGTCCGAAGGCGAACTAGTCGCAGTTCCAGGAGGCAGCGCGGCGGCCGCCAGATAGCTACTCGAATCGGCGGTGTTCGGCCCATCGGGCCGGAACCTAAGTGAGAGGGAAGGAAGCGTTTATAACAATGCAGCGTAGGAATATCTGTGTTGTAACCCTAATTGCCCTGTTTCTCTTGACCGTTGCTGCATCGCCGGCTTTCGCTGACTGCACAAGCGTTGTTGTCGGTCGCAAGGCATCGGCCGATGGCTCGGTTCTCCTGGGCCATAACGAGGATAACGGCGGACGGATCGTCATGCCGCAGTATGTCGTGCCTCGTACGACACACGAGCCTGGCGAGGTCATCCGGTTTGAGAACGGCGGAACTACTCCACAAGTGCCGGTAACCTGGGGATTCATCTGGTCGCAGACCCCTGGCGGTTCCTTCAGCGACTTCTTTGTGAACGAGTGGGGCGTTGCCGTGGCCAGCGATAGCTGCAGCCCCACGCGGGAAGACGGCTACGATGAGCTAGTGGCCAGGGGCGACATCACCGACGGCGGAATCGGCTACCACATTCGCCGAATCGTCGCCGAGCGCGCCACGACCGCACGCGAGGGCGTGGAGATCGCTGCTAAGCTAGTAGAGGAGTTCGGCTATATCGCTGCCGGGCGTTCATACCAGATCTGCGACTCCAAGGAAGGCTGGCTCATGCACATAGTCCGCGGTAGGCACTATGTGGCGCAGAGAGTACCCGACGACCAGGTAGTCATCATTCCCAACTGCTACGTGATCCGCGAAGTTGATCTCAATGACAAAGAGAACTTCATCGCGTCTCCTGATTTGATTGACTACGCTATAGCGCGTGGGTGGTACGATCCGTCGAGCGGAAAGCCTTTCGACTTCGCGGCCGCCTACAATACTTCTCCGAGCGGCAAATCGCTGGAGCGAGGGTACGACACTAGGCAGTGGATCGGTCAGAAGCTCATCACCGGCGTTACCCCGAGCACGACCCCTCTCCCGTTCGCCGTCACGCCTGCCAAGAAGATGACGGTAGCGGATGTCATGGACCTTCTGAGCAACCACTACGAGGACACACAGTACGACAAGACCAACGGATACCAGACATCGCCCCACTGGACTGACGAGCGGGTCATATGCACGAGCTCAACCCAGGAAAGCTCTGTCACCGTGCTGCGTGACGGGGTACCTGATCCGATCAAGGCGGTGTACTGGCGCACTAACGGCCGGCCTTGCACCAACCCGTACATCCCCTGGTATCTCGGGATGACATCTGTACCCGAAGGTTACAGCTGGATGGAGCCGAACTTGGGACGGTCCATTCAGTTTGCGCCCCACAACGCGCTGTATGACTACGATTCCACCAAGGCATGGTGGGTGTTCCAGGATCTGCAGAATGCGGTAGACGGGCAATATGGTAAGGCCATCGGCCGAGTTCAGCAGGTATGGAAGGAATTCCAGGACGAGGTATTCGCAGAGCAGCCTGCAGTGGACGCAATAGTCACCCGTCTGGCTGCTGTTGATGAGCAGTACGCCAGGGAGTTCGTCACGCAGTACACCAACAGCCTTACCAGTAGGGCTGCTGCTATTGCCAAGGAGCTCACTCGCGAACTCGTCACCGCCGATCTGCACGTAGAAGCTAAGGCGGTTCGCCTGGCCGGCGAGGGCGTGTTCACTGCAAGCCTGCTAAGCTCTGAAACGTTCGACGCGGGCAAGATCAACTACGCTGATGTCGCCATAGGACCTGGTTACCGGAACCCGAAAACCTGGGTACCTGCGAATAGCGGGAAGCTAGTTGACGTGAACGGCGATGGCCGGCTCGATCTCGTGATGGAGTTCTCCATACCGGCGATGGCCAAGATCGTGGGCGTTGCCTGCTACACTGATGTGTGGCTGAGGGCCGTCACTGATTCCGGCGAACCGGTAGTGGCAAAGGGGCTAGTGGACTTCGTAAAATAACTACGGTAGCGGCTTAACTCCAAGGCGTCGGCCCCGTGGCAACCCGCGTGGCCGGCGCCTTCGCGATAGGGCACGCGACCTCATCTCAGGCGCTGGGAGGAGTGACCTTGGCCACTAGTCTTCATAGGAAAACTGCTGTCTGGGCGATACTCGCCATAGTCCTGGCGACTGCGCATATTTCCGTCGGTTGGGCGCAGGAAGGCACATATACCCTGACCCCCGTGATCGAGTCATCCTACAAGCGACTCGCGGCGGATCAAGCCGTTCAGAGCGCGCTGCGGTTTCTGGCGCATACCGAGCCGGTGCCGGGCGCCGAAGGGAACGCCCTATTCTATCAGAGCCTTCTTCTTGACGCGGGGCTTGAGCATGTCTGTGTAGACAAGGCAGGCAGTGTGTTGGGAACCCTGAAAGGGGCCAAAATGGGTGATACGGTAGTCGTCGCGTGCGGCGTCAGGGACGTCCCAGCTCTTCTTCTGGTGATCCGGGCGTTCAGGGTGTCGGGCGTGCGCCCTGTAGTCGACGTAGCGTTCGCATGCAGTCCCCTTGTATGGACCATGGCAGACGCTGATGCGAGCAGTACTGAGTCGCTGGTACGAGTGTTCGATAGTGTCGGCGCGTTCATCTCCTTGGGTAGGGAGGAGACGGGCGCCATCACTTACCCACTCGAAGGCTACGGTAGCCCTGAGGCCGCCCGACGGGGCCTGGCGGTTCAGGCTGCTTACGCCGCTCACCAGGCGCTGGGTGTTGACCCGGTCGCCCAGGGGCTATCGAGCCGGAGCATCGCTGTGCCTTTAGGCATCCCCGCAATCCGGATGGGACTAGGCAACAACGTACTTGGGCCCCAGAGCCTGTTCATGACGATAGTCGGTATCGCGGGTGTAAACGGCGTTACCACGCCCTTTGTCACGTGGGCCAGCGATCCATGCACCTGAGGTGACTAGCGCTGAGCTGTATGCTCAGTATCCAGAAGCCTTGTGGGATTCAAGCCGTGTCGGATGGAAGCCCTGTCGGATTCCGTGCCCGCGTCGTCTTGCAGCACCCCACGTCTTCCAGACGCGACAGGATCCCAATCGCCAAAGCCGAGCCGAACAGGGCCTAGCCTAGCTCGTTGGGAAACCGTACGGTGTTTCCGCTAGCCTGCCGGAATACCATCGTTACGCGCACCTCCGCCGGTTTACGCTGCGCTGGGGTGCGTGTGTATTGTGGGCTGGGGGGGTCATGCTCACTTCGCTGGAGTGGCGGTTTAGCTGGCCTTGGCATCATGGCCGTCGGACAAAACGGCTGGAGCTGGCATATCGTCGATTTTT
>DAOTAC010000127.1:0-6593 GCA_035382325.1 Bacillota bacterium
CAGCTAGTATGCGACGCGCCGGGAGCTTTCATTCACCAGCCATGCTGCGCCTGAGCTCTCGGAGGGCAGCTTTTTCAATGCGATGGGCCTGTGGCTGCGAGATGCCAAGTGCTCTTGCCACTTGGGCCTGTGTACGCTCCTCGAAGAAGCGCATTAAGATGACAGCTCGTGCGTTAGCGCTCAGACGGCCCAATGCGTTTTTCAGCGCGAGCGAATCGCACACGTCGTCGTCAGGCATAGGTTCGCCTGGTACTGCATCGAGGAGAGACAGGTCATCGGATGCGGCGTACGCGGGTTCATCGAGGGAGCGGACCGGCGCATCAGAGTCCATAGCGAACGCAACATCGGCCGGAGAAACGCCCAGCCTTGCCGCTATCTGCGAAACGTTCGGGTCCGAGCCTAGTTCTGCAGCTAGTGCGCTATGCGCCTCCCGGCACTTCTGGCTGAGTTCTCGCACAGGCCGCGGTATGTGAAGCGGGCCGGAGCCTCTGAGATATGCCAGGATCTCGGAGATTATGAGGGGAACCGCGTAGGTCGTGAAAGCCGTCTGGCGCGTTGGGTCATAGGTACGCATAGCTCGGACCAGGCCAACGCAGCCAGCCTGGTACAGATCTGCCAGTTCCGCTCGCCCGGAGAACCTCTTTGCGATGTACATGGCAAGCCCAGCGTGCCTACGGATATCGGCATCGCTATGTCCATCGCCGGAAGGCATCAGCGGTCACCCGGTGCAAAAGACATTACCACTGTTGTACCGTGCCCTGGCGAAGATGTGACTTCCATCGATTTGGACAAGGCCTCCATAAGAGTGAAACCCATGCCCATCCTCTGGGACGAACTGCTCACACCCGGGCGACGGGCTGCCGGGACATCTTCGATCCCAATGCCTTCGTCCTGTACCGACACGGTAAGGGCGTGATCGGAGGCGGATAGCTGCACCAGCACCCTGCCCGGGCGCTGGGGATATGCGTGGACTATGCAGTTGGACACGGCCTCCGACACAGCTAACTTGATATCGTCAAGCCCTTCCAGCGTGAACCCAAGCCCCGCCGCCCAGCCGGCTACGGCGACTCGCGCGAACCCCAGGTTCTCAGCTACCGACTCGAACTCCACACGCGCCCAGTTCACCTTGGGTTCCATTTCCTGACCCCCTCTTGCGCCGACAAGGCACGCTCTAGTGATGCATATACCGGCATCAGCTCCGACACGCCGAGGAGATCGAGGGTTCGAGTCACGCGCACGCCCGCGCCGGCAATGGCCAGGGAGATGCCGCGCGCGGCCAGGCGTCTGTGCCTGCCGAACACCATTCCAATGCCCGAGCTATCGATGAACGTGACTCTGTCCATCCTAAGGATCACGCGCCGCGCGCCGCGGTTGGAGTCGATCAGCGAGTCGAGAGCCTGCGCCGCACGCTCGGAGCAGGACAAATCGAGCTCACCATGAAGGTCAACGATGAGATCTGATCCGCGGAGCACCCAGTCGAACAAGGACAATCCCCCGCCTCCCTATGGATTGCGCCGGGAAACAGATTCTCCTTTGGCGGGGGCCTATCCTTCTTGGTACGTCAGCCCGAAGTAAACAGGAAGTGCGCTCTGATGTACTCACGGGTGTGCCTCGAGATCAGTTGGAACCATGGTGCCTTGGGCACCGCATGCGCTGCGATTACGTCCACTTGAGCCACCTCGACGCCGTCGAGAAACGCCACCATCCGGCCCACGGGTCGGCCCTGTTCCACAGGGGCCTCAAGCTGCTCGGGCAGGGCGATCCTGGCTTCGACCTTGCCGCCTTCGCCCCTCAGCGTCACCACGCTCAGGTCGTGAGCTACTGTGACATTCACCGATGTGTCGACCCCTCGGACTACTCGCACACGCCCTAGTTCCTGCCCTGCCCGAGCCAGCGTCTGGGCCTCGCACATTTTGAAGCCGTAGTCGAGCAGAGTAGACGCCTCCGCAAACCGCACTGAACTAGTGGAAACGCCCAACACTACTCCTATGACTCGGACGTTGCTGCGGACCGCCGTGGCCGACAGGCAGTACTTGGCCCTGTCAGTGTAGCCGGTCTTCAAGCCGTCGGCGCCCGGGTAGAACCTGACAAGGCGGTTGGTGTTCGTCAGCATGTTCTTGCCGTCCCGGACGTAACCGATCCAGATCGTCAACCACTCGTGGATCTGGGGGTAGCGCAAAAGCTCCCTTGACATGATGGCCACATCGCGCGCAGACGAAACACAGTCACTATCGGCCCCGGGTTCCGGCAGCCCGGTTGCGTTGACAAAACGGGTGTTGGCGCAGCCGAGGGCGCGGGCCTTCTCGTTCATCATCGCGACAAAGGCGGCCTCGCTTCCCGCCACGTGTTCAGCCAGCGCGACGGCAGCATCGTTGGCCGACTCGATGGCAACGGACTTAACTAGGTCCGACACTGCCATCGACTCGCCCGGCTCCAGCCAGATCTGAGAACCGCCCATCGAAGCCACATGCTCGGAGGTGATCACCATGTCGCCCAGGCCTATGCGACGCGCTTCCAGTGCCTCCATGACAAGTGTCAGGGTCATGATCTTGACCACGCTCGCTATGGGCCGGGCGACGTCGGCGTTTTTCTCCCACAGGACCCTACCGGTGGTGGCCTCCATGAGGATGGCTGACGGCGCGGTTATCTTCTTTGCAAGCTCTGCCGCTGCTGCTGCGGCAGGCGAACCAGGCGCCGCGGGCGACGCCAAGGCCGCCGGCGCTGGCAGACAGTGGAAGCTCAGCACAATGGCACAGGCGAGCAGAGCACGGGCCCAGGGGGTCGGAACGGGCATGGCAGGTTTGTACGACAAGGGGCATGCCTCCCTTCGTCTCTTGTTTCAAGAGAGCATATTCCGTGGCATGCCCGGTTATACAGGATGAGTTCGTCTCTACGCCTCCACGGCTTCGTAGATCAGGGGCGGCGCCTGGCACGGCGCGTCAGAGTAGGCGAAGGCTGATGTCGCTTCGATCGTTCCTTCATCCAACCGTGATTGGGCGCTGGCAAAGAGCTCCGCCACCGGCTGGCCGACCTCCACTCTGTCGCCCACGGATACCAGGACGCGCAGCCCGCAGCCGAGATCGACCGAGTCCGTCTTTCGCTGCCTGCCGGCGCCCATGGTTGCCGCCGCACGGCCCAGCGTAAGGGCGTCTGCCCGGCACACGTAACCGTCTTTCGGGGCCCGGATGAGGGTTGATAGCGGCGCCACCTCAATGCGGCCCGGATCATCTACGCATGACACGTCGCCGCCTTGAGCCTCCACCATCTCTTTCAGCTTGGCGAGTGCAGCTCCCGATTCCACCAGGCGGCGGAGGATCACTCGGGCATCCTTGATGCCATCGCAGGCCCCTCCCAGCACGACCATGCGCGCGCCCAGTTCGAAGCAGAGCTCAAGGAGGCGGCCGCCGCTGCGGCCCGATAGCGTGTCAATCGCTTCAATGACCTCAAGCGAATTGCCTACTGCCTGCCCCAGGGGTTGGTTCATGTCAGTTATCAGCGCTGCCATTCTCCGCCCGGCCATACGACCTATGTCCACCATGGCCAGGGCCAGCTCACGTGCCTTGCCAAGCTCATGCATGAATGCTCCGCTCCCGACTTTCACGTCCAGAACGATGGCATCTGCGCCTGTGGCCAGCTTCTTGCTGATTATGCTGGACGCAATCAAAGGTATGCTCTCCACCGTTGCTGTGACATCGCGCAGGGCGTAGAGTCGCTTGTCGGCAGGCGCCACATCTTCCGTCTGCCCCACCACAGCCAGACCTATCCGGTTCACCTGGTCCACGAATTCTCGTTCCGAGAGAGAAACTCGAAAGCCCGGGATGGACTCCAGCTTATCGAGGGTTCCTCCTGTGTGCCCCAGGCCTCGGCCTGACATCTTAGCCACAGGCACTCCTGCCGCGGCCACCATGGGCGTGAGCACCAGGGTGGTGGTATCGCCCACCCCTCCCGTGCTGTGCTTATCGATTTTAACGCCTCGTATGGCCGCGAGGTCAACCCGGCGCCCGGAGTCGGCCATGGCCATAGTGAGCGCGGTGGTCTCCTCAGGCGTCATACCCTGGAAGAACACCGCCATGCAGAATGCCGAGATCTGATAGTCAGGCACTTCCCCCGTGAGCATGCCCTGGATCATGTAGCCTATCTCGCCGGCGGAAAGTGCGTGCCCGTCGCGTTTCCTCATGATGATATCGGGGGCTCTCAATCCAACTCCTCCTCACGCCGTCGGGTGTTTCTACAGTACGTGCCGCAAGAAGCTATCGCCTGCCAGACTCCACGGTATCTCAAGAAACTCGGCTATCGTGGCTCCGAGATCCGCGAAGCTGGACCTCACCCCGATAGGCCGCCCGGAGCGCCCCGCTCGGACAGCAGCGGGACTCGCGGCCAGGATCGGGACGTACTCCCTGCTATGATCGGTGCTTGGCGTAGTGGGGTCATTGCCGTGGTCTGCGCACATGGCCAGGAGATCATCATCCTTGAGCCGCTGTAGGAGCTCGGGGAGGCGTTGGTCAACATGCTCGAGGCCTCGCGCGAAACCTTCTACATCGTTACGGTGGCCCCACTTCATATCGAAATCGATCAAGTTGGCGAAAATCAGCCCCGGCCGACCCTCATCAAGAAACTGGAGAACGGCATCGAACACATCATCATTACCTGCTACATGCCTCGACAGAGTAATCCCTTGCTGGGCGAAAATGTCATCTATCTTGCCGCACGCCATAACGGGAAGCCCCGCCTCGGCCACCAGGTCAAGCAGGGTGGGACCAGGCGGGGACAGCGAGAAATCGCGCCGCCTGACGGTTCTGGCAAAATGCCCCGGGCTGCCCTCAAACGGGCGGGCTATAACCCGGCCTACGGCGTGGGGACCTGTCAGGATCGCGCGGGCGGTACGGCACATCTCGTATAGCTCGTCCGGGGCTATGACGTCTTCGTGCGCGGCGATCTGGAACACCGAGTCTGCCGACGTATACACGATCGGGCTGCCCGTCGCCATGTGCTCCTCGCCCAACTCCTTGATGATCTCAGTGCCTGACGCAGGACGATTGCCCAGAACCGGTCGGCCTATTGCTTCTTCAAACGTTGTTATGATCTCAGGCGAAAACCCGTCTGGGTACGTCGGAAACGCCTTCTCCAGCCGAATTCCGGCGATCTCCCAGTGGCCTGTAGTAGTGTCTTTGCCTGGTGAAGCCTGAGCCATCCGCCCATACGAGGCGACGGGCGAATCGCACGCAGCGACCCCCGTGAGCTCGAAACCCGCGTCGGCCACTAGGTTGCCCAGGCCAAGTCGCCCGAAGTTGGGCAGGCTGAGCCCGCCGGCGGCTCTGGCGGTATTAACCAACGTGTTGCTGCCTCGATCACCATAAAGGCCCGCATCCGGCAGTTCGCCCACTCCCACTCCATCAAGCACAACCAAGACCGCTCTCATCGATGTCTCTCCTTATCACGCTCTGGGATGGTGCTTCTCGTAAACCTCTCTGAGCCTCGTCTGAGTGAGGTGCGTATAGACTTGCGTGGTTCGAATATCGGCATGTCCCAACATCTCCTGGACAGACCGGAGGTCGGCCCCATGCTCAAGCAGGTGCGTGGCAAATGAGTGCCGGAGTGTATGCGGAGTGATCCGCGCCGTGATCCCGGCCTCCACTGCCTTGCGTTTTATGATCTTCCAGAAAGCCTGGCGAGTCATCCCGGTCCCACGGCCTGTTACGAATAGGCTCCCGTCGTCGCTTGCGGAAGCTAGTTCGCGCCGGCCCAGCGCAAGGTAGCGCTGGATGGCCCAGGCTGCGGCTTGCCCCATCGGTACTATACGTTCGCGATCGCCCTTGCCTATGCAGCGCACGTAACCCACTTCCAGGTCAACGTCGCGGGTCGACAGCGACACCAGCTCCGAGACGCGTAGGCCCGAGGCGTATAGCAACTCAAGCATGGCACGATCACGCAGAGAACGCGGATCGCTGCCCGAGGGCGCGGCCAATAGCCTCTCGACTTCCTCGCCTGTCAATGCCCGGGGCAATCGCTGTGCCTGCCTGGGAGTGTCGAGGTTGGCAGTGGGGTCGCGTGCGATGTGCCCTTCCCGCACAAGAAACCGGTAAAAACCGCGCAGCGCGGAAAGCCGCCTTGAAGCGGAGGCCGCAGACATGCCCGACTCCATGCCGTGGGCGATGAACGCAGCGACTAGCGATTGCCCGGCTCCGATCGCATCTTCCTCCCGCGGTTCATCTTCACCCCGGGTCAGATGGGCGACAAACGAGGCAAACTGGCTGAGGTCGCGGGCGTAGGCCTCGAGAGTATTCTCTGAAAGACCTCGCTCCACCGCAAGATACGATATGTACTCCTCAATACAGCTAAGCAATGACTGGAGACCCCCAAAACCGCGCGGTTGTCGTGCCCATGGGCGATCAACGCGCATTGCCGCCCACATGTTAATCTTCGCCGCGCGGTTCCGCCCTCCTGCTGCTGCGTGGGTCATCCAAACCTGGCAGCCAGTATGAGGAAGGCAGGCGACACATAGACTTGTACAAACGCGGCGAACACGAGCGCGACGACTGACAGGATGAGAGACGCGAACGAACCCGTCAGGGCACGCGCGACGTCCGCATCGA